>JAICXZ010000638.1 GCA_025934475.1 Mucilaginibacter sp.
AAAACAGGGGGTTTTGCATCGATTTTGCAAGTTTTCAATTTTGGATACATTGTTTATCAATTGTTTATGAAAAAATGGCCCGTGGCAGGCGCGCGAGTGTGAACACTTAGTGTACTGAGATTTAATGATGGGCCGGGATACTTTGGCGTTAATAATGTTACCTTAGATTACCTAAAATTAAAACAATGAGAAGGAGTTTTCTTTTGAGCGTTACGGCATTGCTGTGCTCATCGTTGGCCGTTCATGCGCAGGTTATCAGTACTGATGCGAAACCGGATCCTGCAGTTGATTACACACGGTTGAACAGGATAGACAGCGTGGCAAATGACTATGTTGCCAAAGGCTGGGTTAACGGTGTGGTAACCCTGGTGATTAAGGATAATCACCTTGTGCAATGGAAGGGTTACGGCTACGCCGACAAGGATAGCAAGAAGCCTATGGCGAAAGACGAGATATTCCGGATCATGAGCCAGACCAAAGCGATCACAAGCACAGGGATTATGATCCTGTACGAGCAGGGAAAACTTTACCTCGATGAGCCGATCAGTGATTTTATTCCTGAATTCAAAAACCAGCGTGTGTTGGATAAATTTAACCCTGCTGATTCGAGCTATACAACGGTTCCTGCAAAACGAAACGTGACTTTTCGCGATCTGCTTACGCACAGTTCTGGTCTTGACTACACCGACATTGGAACTCCCGCCGGGAATGCTATTTATACTAAAGCAAAAATACCCTCAGGATTGGGGTATTTCGACGCGAACCTTCTGGATAGAATGAAGGCGTTGGGAAAATTGCCTTTAATGTTTCAACCGGGCGAGAAATGGCAATATGGACTTAATTCTGATTTGCTTGGCTGCCTGATAGAAGTGATCAGCGGGCAAAACCTGGAGGATTTCTTCAGACAGCATATCTTCAATCCGCTGGGGATGAAGGATACTTATTTTAATGTGCCTCAGTCAAAAGCAGGACGATTGGCGACGGTGTATACGGAGGATTCACTGCATCATGTGATCAAATGGAGCCATACATTCAGACATATCGACCCGGATTATCCGTTGATGAAGAAGAACTATTTTTCAGGTGGCGCAGGCTTAAGTTCAACGGCCTGGGATTATGCTATTTTTATGCAGATGATGCTGAATGGCGGAATTTATAACGGTCATAGGATATTAGCACCAAGAACGGTAGAGTTGATGAGAAGCAGTCAGCTGGATTTTATGTTTAATGGTTCTGATTGGTTCGGGCTGGGTTTTGGACTAACGTCGCCGAAAGCAGCGGCGAAGAATCCGTTTAACGAGGGTTCGTTCTATTGGGGAGGTTATTATGGTACGGCTTACTGGGCCGATCCGAAAGCTCATTTGGTAGGCTTGATCATGACGCAGCAAACGCCGGATAGTCACGGCGAGCTTATGACTAAGATAGAAGATGTGATCTATTCGAGCCTGATCCACTAAAAACGACATTTCGAAAACATTCAGCTTGAATGTATTTTTTACCTTTACAATTTAGTCTGTAAAATTTTGCTAACGGATAATCACGGAAGGAATATCAATTATTTGCGCCTGGCGGTAACCGACAGGTGCAACCTGCGTTGTTTTTATTGCATGCCCGAAGAGGGCCTGAAATGGCTGCAGCGTGAGGAATTGATGACCTATGAAGAAATGCTGCAGATTTGCAGTCTGCTGGTAAAAATGGGTATCGAGAAGATACGCATTACTGGCGGGGAGCCTTTTGTGCGGAAGGATATGATGCAGTTTCTTTCTGCTTTATCCAAAGTTAGCGGACTTAAAGAACTGGCAATTACTACTAATGGAGTACTTACTGCACCGCTGGTTCCCGATTTGAAAAAGTTGGGCGTGCGGTCAGTGAACTTGAGTTTGGATACCCTGGATGCTAACCGCTTTTTCGCCATCACGCATCGTGATGAGTTTGCAAACGTGATGCAAACGCTGGAAGAGTTGTTGAGGCACGACATTGAAGTCAAGATCAACGCTGTGGTGATGGATGGCAAGAATACGCAGGATATCATCCCAATGGTGGAAATGACCAAAGACATGCCGGTGAGTATGCGTTTCATTGAGGAAATGCCGTTTAATGGCGAGGGGCACGTTTACAATGGGCTGAAGTGGGACTATATCAGGATCATGGATGAGATAAAGGAGAAGTATCCTGATATTCAGCGATTGCAGGATTCTCCTTCCTCAACATCTTACAACTATCACATACCGGGCCATAAAGGTGATGTGGGAGTTATTGCGGCTTATTCCCGCACTTTCTGTGGTACGTGTAATCGTATCCGTATCACGCCCGAGGGTGTTTTGAAAACCTGCCTTTATGATGGTGGAGTAATGAATATTAAAGATTTGATACGCTCGGGAGCGTCGGATGGTGAATTACAAACTAAATTGCTGGAGGCATTTGGCAATCGACCCAAAGATGGCAGGGAGGCTGAGCAGCACCGGAACATCAATGATCCGGCGCATGAATCCATGGCAACTATAGGCGGCTAATTATGACTACAGTACAGCAAGCCGAAAAATTAGTACTTGCCGAAGCGAGAGACTTTGGTAATGAGGTAGTTCCGTTTGATAAGTCGCTGGGAAGAGTCCTGGCTGAAGATATTAAAGCCGACCGTGACCTGCCACCGTTTAATCGTGTAGCGATGGATGGAATAGCGGTGAACTATCAAGCTATTGAAAGCGGTACAACCACATTCAAAATAAAAGCCACTCAGGCGGCTGGTGATCAGCCGATCGATATAGATAACCCTGGCGAGTGCATCGAGATTATGACAGGGGCTGCTTTGCCTGCCTCGGTTGATACGGTCGTTCCTTATGAAAGCATTGAAATTAAGGATGGCAATGCCGTTATTACAAAACCGGGTACAATAAAAGGACAAAGTCTTCATTTACAAGGTGCTGATAAGAAACAAGGCGAAGTTGTTGTTCCGGCAGGAAGGGTAATAACACCATCGTTAATCAATACGATAGCGTCAGTAGGAAAGTCATCGCTCGTGGTAAAAAAGCTGCCGAAAGTGGTTGTCATCTCATCAGGAGATGAGTTGGTGGA
>JAICXZ010000418.1 GCA_025934475.1 Mucilaginibacter sp.
GCCGCTGTAGCGCATATCCCAGTTCGGTATCGGTATGTTTGGAAAATCGCTCAGGCTGATCGCGTTTGCATTGCGCCCGGTGTAGGCAGCGAGAAATGCGGGCACAATTACATTTTGTGAGTTGGCGCTGTAACCATCGGCATAGGTGCCGCCAAGTCCCCTAACCGAATTGGGGTTCGACAAGCCCAAACGCTGCGAAATAATTGCCCGGTTGGTTTCGAATTTGGTAAATACCGACGAAGAATTATCAATGCCATTGATCTTCGAGAATGCTGTGGCAATTGACATATAAGAGATACTATAATCGCCGGTGATGACCGGTGTCAGGTTTTCAAATGTACCGGTGGTAACCAGGTATTTAAAGTTGCTCTGATAGCTGTGATCCTGTGTTTTAAAAGCGAGCAGATCGATCCTGAAATCTTTAAATAACTCAATCGATCCTTTAAAACGCAGGTCTTCATTCAGCGTATTTACATACAACTGGTTCTGCAGCGTATCCTTGGTGATCCATCCCTGCGAGGCCGCCTTTTGCCGCAGATCGGCCTGGCTGCCCAGCAAAAACCCGATACCCGGGGCATTGTAGTTGAAGTCCTCGCCGGCGAAACTGCTGTTAGGTAAATATCCCGGCAGGAAGGTACCATCCGTTCGGGTGTACGACCCGCTCAAATTCTTGATACTGGTAAGCAGGCCAATCAATACTTTGGTGATACCTGAAGGCGCCTCATCCTCTTTGCCAGGTGCCGGAGGTGTGTTGACCCGTTTTATGAATCCGAATTTATTATACAGCGTAGCCATATTCAGCGTAGGGTTCAGCTGAATGGTGCGCGAGTTTGAAATACTGTTGCCCACGTTAAACGCCGGGTCTCCGATTGCAAAAAGCGGCTCTGCCTGCCAGTTAAAGTGTGTAGTATATCGGGCCACCATATTTACCCAATCCATATACGGGATCTTGGCTATTGGCACAGTATAATTCAACGTGAGTGTATGGTTATAATTTGTGGTGCGTCCCAGCCTCAGGATGTTTTCCCAAAGGGTATCACGCTTTAATCCATCAAGCCTGCCGGCAGGTTCGTCAACGGTTGCCAGGTTGGTAGCATCAATATCCAGGGTCAGCGACTTGGTCAGGTTCCAGCCTAAACCATAGATGGTAGTGATATTAAAAGTTTTATTAAACGTTGTTGGTATAGCCAATATGTTATTCGGATCGTTATTCCGCAAAGTATTTTCCGAATAGAAACGATCGAAATTGATGCTATAATTTAACCGCGATGGTATCAGGTCAAAGTTGATGTCCTTTACAAGCGCCAGCAGGTTATTTTTGATGATCTTGTCAAATGGACTTAAATATTTCGGCTGCGTCGTAAAATTATAAGCCAGCGACGCGTGATAAGTCTTCTCGAAATCGTTCTGCGTGGTAAAATCGTGGTGATCATACTCGATGTATGAGTATGTCAGGTTGAAGTTTTCTATATCCCAAACATGCTGTGGCGCCGTGGTGCTTGTTCGCGCTTTGTGTACGTTAGTCAGGTTGAAACTTCGCCGCAGCGTGTAGTCTTCGGCGGCGTTTTGTATCGAGTCGCGCTGTTTTGAGCTCGTGGCATTTGCCAGGCTCTGCTTTAAGGTAACATCCGGCTGGGCAGGGTCATATTCAGGCATACTTACCTGGTGCGATACATTAACATATAACGGAATATGTACACCGCTTTTATCCGGAAAGAATTTACCAAGCTCGACATTACCGGATATATTGTACGCCCGGGTGTCATTCATGCTGCGATCTTCGAGACGGGAGTCGAGCGAGCCGAATCCAATGGTTTGTTTAGTGCCTGTTACGGTAACGGTAGCAAAGTCGGCCAGCTTTGCATCAAAACGCCCGGTGGCTGCCCAGCCTCCTTTGTTATCGAAGTCTGTGAGGCGAAGTTCATCAAACCATAATATACCGCTTTTGTCCAGGCCATCATCACCATTGCCCGTCGAATTACCTTTATAAGGATTACGCACACCCAGCATAACCGTTTCAAGCCGGCTCAGATCGGGCTGACCTTTGATCGTGATCTTATTGCGTCCGTCGCTTATAGAGAATGGAACAGTTAACGGCCACGGCTGTCCGTTCAGCTTTGCAGCATCGCGCGCCAATTTTGCGTTGACCAAAAGACTTAATTGAAGATCGAGTTCATTAGCGGCAGGCCATATCGCGTTTGGATCACTTGTGTTTGGCTGAGTGATCTTCATCGGGATCTCGTATTCGTAGTAATTGTCGATATAATCTACACCGAGACGGATAAACGCACTCACATCATTATCCTTTAACTGAGTACCTTCAGCATGGATAAACATCTGCAAGCGTTTGTATTTGCGGAGATCGTTGTTAAAGTCTTTGAACGCAGCCCTTGAATAACCGTCCTTCACATTAGTAAAGTTGAGCGACAACGATTGCTCATTCAGCTGGGTATTTGTCTGAATATTGTTATAGTTACGCTGACGGGTAATGCCGGGAGGAACAACATATGGGATCGGCGTGCGATTACCGTTTTGTTCGATGCTTACGGTTTCAACATCTAGTGTCGAGTTATCCAATGGCGCGTTCACAATAGCCGGATCAGCGATCACATTGGTCTGACTATTTTCGGTATTGAACGCCCGCCAGTCGCCCCGAACCAACTGTAGCGTGGCAAAACGAAGGACAGCCGTATCAGCAAAATTTGTCATAAACATCCGGATAAATCTTATCGATTTAAAATCCTGGATATTGCCTACCGCTTTGTCATAGGCATTGATGGGAATACGGAACTGGTACCAGGTTACGCTTTGCGTTGTGCCGTTTGGCAGTTTTACCTGTGCGGTAACTTTATCGTTGATATGGTTTTGCCCAACTACCATTCCCTGCGGCGTAAGTGAGACATGATACTGGAAGTACTCCTCGTCCTGGTTCATGTTGTTGTCCCGGTCCACGTCTTCCGCATCCGGCAAGGCAGTTGATGCCGAAGTGGGCAGTCCTAATGCCGCTTGCGATTGTTCCGCCGTTTTTGAGTTGCCTTCGGTGCCGTTATATCTGCTGTACCGATCAAGAATGCCAGCCTGTTGCTGATCCAGTTGAGGCCCCTGGTAGTATTGATAATCGTCGGAAGAAGGGTCGGCTGCGAATGCAGCCGCCGCATTGGCATTTACCTGTGACTTTACCTGCGAAACTACACTTGCAAATTTTGTTCTTTCATCGGCATCATTCAACCCATCAAGACCAATATCCTGGACGGCCCGGGCAGCCGGATTGCTGTCGAAAGTATTGGTAACCGGCTGAAGCCTGGAAACGCGGCCCCAAACCGTAGTGTCTACCTGGCTAAAATCGCCGTTCACAGGTATATCGTTCTCCAAACTTTTGCGACCGTCGAGGAGGATATCTTCCGAAATATTTCCAAGGTTGAAATACAGGTCGCCACCTTTTGAATTTGGTTTACCAATAAAAGGATCCATCACCCAAAATTCAATGTACTGTACATTGAGCGACTGAAAATCGTTGGTGGATATCCCCCTGAAAATACCGCCCCAATTGAGGTTTGGACTAGTCAACGTACCATCCTGGTTCAAGCCCGTTGTTCTGAAGTTATAAGGGCCACGGACCATCGGGTAAAATGACAGGTCGAAGGTTGGCAGAGTCAGGGGCTGACCGGTAACTGATTGTTTGTAAGGGAAAACCTCGGTCTCCAAAACCTCGCGCACATAAGGCTTGGAAAGCTCGGCCCGCGAAACAGGTATGGTGCCCCCACCGTAAAATATAGGGTCTATATTATAAAATGCCAGGCGGGCACGGTTATAGCCGTAACTCAAATTATCAAACTCCCCTGCGCCAACCATCCCCTGAGGTGTACCTGATATTTGCCAGGTCGACGAGCTTTTAAGATCGATTACTGATTGGCTGCTTTCGAAATCGTCGAGGTAAGCGGTACCGTTTTTAGATCCCGCAAAATTTAACACTGATGGCGTGCCAGGCACAAGTTGAGCAAATTCTCCCGTGAAACTGATCGAGGATGGTACTTTGGTTGTGATTAGCGGTATCTTATCAACCAGGCGAGTTAGGAATCTTGATGGCGAATTATAATTCACATCAAAGCCGTACATCGTGTTGGAAATCGATTCCTGGCCGATGACTTCATTTTGAGTAATAGGTTGCTCGCTCAGGTGCATAATGGTGGCGCCCAATGCCAGCTTATCGTTTACCTGGTAATCAAAACGGCTACC
>JAICXZ010000851.1 GCA_025934475.1 Mucilaginibacter sp.
ATAAACGCGGTCGTCATCGTCGATGATCACCGCCTCGATGCTTTTGATCTGGTTGATCATATCAAGGCCGGTACGAATGCCCATGATCATTACCGGCGTAGCCATGGCGTCGGCTATTTCAGCGTTGGTGGTGATGATGGTCACGCTCTTAATACCCGTAACGGGGTATCCCGTGCGGGGATCAATAGTATGCGAATATTTCTTTCCGCCGATGATCACGTATTTTTCATAGTTGCCTGAAGTAGCCACGGCGATTTCGGGAAAACTCAAATAAGAAAACACTTCGCCTTTCACATTAGGATTGATAATACCCACCCGCCAGTCGCTGCCATCCGGTTGTTTACCCCAGGTGGTCAAGTCGCCCGAGGCATTCACCACGCCGCCTTCCGCGCCCGCCTGCTTCATGATATATTTGGCCCGCTCCGCAGCGTAACCTTTACCGATCCCGCCAAAGCCAATGCGCACGCCTTTTTCTTTAAGAAAAACGGTGCATTTTTCGGCATCGAGCACAATGTTGCGGTAGTTGATCAGGCGTACCATTTTCTTAGCGGTCGCTTTATCAGGTAAAGCCGTCATGTTCTGGTCGAAATTCCACAGGCGCTTATCTATAGAGCCATAGGTGATGTCGAACGCTCCCTGCGTGATACCCGATATTCTAATCGAACGCTGTATCAGGTCGAATGTTTCCCGGCTCACCTCAACCGGCGCTATTCCGGCCTGCTGATTTACCCGGTTGGTTTCGCTGTCATCGCTGAAAGTCGTCAGCAGCTTTTCGATCCGCTGTATCTCCGCGATGCCTTTGTCGATCAAAAGATTGCCCAGAAATTCATTGTCGGTTACCACGCTCAGCTCAAAGCGGTTGCCCATCAGCTTGCATTCCCTTTTGACAACAAATTTCTCGCGCAGCGAAACGATCATATTACTTGTTTAAACACTGTTCTAAACGGTGCAGTACAAGCAATATTACAGGGCTATTCTGATTTTAAGATGAAAAAATGGGGTTATGAGCAAAATTTTCAAAGTTTAACTACAAAAAAAATCCCCTGGTTTATAATGCAGGGGACTTTCTCCGATTTGCAATTTAGTTAACTTTTTTGCTTTTTATTTCCCCAATGTCCGATCGCAGAAGGGGTTAATTGCGATAACGGATGTGTCTTTCTTATAAATCACGAGATTTACAGCAGACATATCCCGGCGCTTCATTATCCTGCTTTCAAACATTTCTATTTTTCTCAGGTTAATACCATAGTCTGCAATGCAGACCGATACATCTGCCAAATAAATTGTGTTATCCGGACAGCAGAAGAGCTACGGCTTTTCCATGTCTTAAAAACAGACTATTTTACCTATGAGAACAGCAAAATTACCCCTCCTGCTATTAGCAGCAACCTGCTTTTCGGCATGCTCAAAATTTTCAGAAGGACCAACGCCCAAGCCACAGGGCCCCGCGCTGGTAGTTATCTTAGGCTCGTCAACCTCAGCCGGTGACGGCGCCAATCCGCGCGATTCGGC
>JAICXZ010000172.1 GCA_025934475.1 Mucilaginibacter sp.
CAATTTTTTGTTATAGATACCAAATGGCACTACAAAATAACCGGCGTGAATCACCAGCCCGGGCGCAGCGAAGTACGAAATGTTTGCCCAATTGACGCCGATAGTATTGCCGTCAAACGATGGCTCGAACTCGACGAGAAGGTTATTACTGTGGCGCCACATCAACATCGGGCTCAATTCGTAGTGATCGGCGTCGCCAAAGCTATTTGCCTTTGCAATTTGGCCGGCGGCACCGGGAGTGGTAAAGGTGGTTTTATTGCTTACGTAGCCAAATGTGGCAAGGCCCGCTACCATAAAATGGCTCTCGCCGGGTTTTTGATCAGCTACCTGCTGTTCAAGGGCAGCAACCCGTCCTAATAAGGCGGAGTCAGCGGATGATTGCTGGGCTTTGGCGGTATTTGCCAGGAGTAAAACCGCTCCTATCGCTATCAGCCTGCTGCCGATTTTAATTTTCGGTTTCATTGTGATTGATTTATGTTGTTCGGATTAGAGACATGTTATTTTTTAGGTTTTCCGAGGGTACGGATATAGCTAACAAGTGCCCACCGCTGCTGCTCATTGAATACATTTTTGTAGGCCGGCATGGGGTTTCTTCCCTCCGAAAGTTTCCAGAAAAGCGAGCCATCAGATTCGGACTGGATAGTTGCGGAAGAGTGATCGGCTGGCTTCGGATTCAACGCCTGGGCAGCGGGCCCGTCACCTTTTCCTCTTTCTCCGTGACAGGGTGCACAATTGGTGGTATATAATTTTTTGGCTTCTGCCAAAGCACCTTTATCACCTGCCAGGGGGTTCTTCAGTTCCTGGGCTGTTTTAGGCGATACCCATGGTGCTTTTTGCTGGGCTATTACCGGACGGGTTGCCAAAAACAGTAATATAGCAGCAACAGCGATAAATATTCCTTTGGATTTTGAAAAGGGGCTTTCAATGGTTCTTATCGTTTTCATAACAATCCTGATTTGTTATGATAAAGCTAGGTTGTATCGTTGGGGGAGAAAATGACGCCATACAATGCAGAAAATGACGCTCGTCATTTATTGCGCTCGTTATGAACAATTTATGAAACCATAAACCGAAACAGGCAAATATGTCATTTTAACATTGAGGAGGTAAAGAATAACATTTTTTAACAGTTCGGTTTTGTACTTTTGTTAAAACCAAAAACCATTTCTATGAAAAAGATATTTTTTGTATTTGTAATTGCCGCGACCGCATATCAATCGAAAGCACAAGAAAAATTTTCTATGAAGCCATCGGATTCATTAACATCCAAATTATGGTCGCCTTCTTTTATTGTCAAACCAACGGATTCGGCCTTTTATAAAAAATATTTTAACATGCCTCACCTAAATCCCAGTGCGACAAATAAGCCGGCTAACATTGAAGTTTTTTCCAGCACCATGCCTGTTGTGAAGGTTGGCAGCCCAGATAAAATGAGTATTGTAAAGCCGGAGAATTCCAGTGAACGTTATACCATGTTAATCAAAAAGATCAAAGTAGTTAATCCTTTAGAAAAGAAGTTTGCGGTAATACCTTGATCAGAAATCCTTATTCAGCAACTTCTCCAACTCCGCAAAGCCGATATTCATTTTGACGCGGCCCTGTTTGGCATAAGATATTTCGCCTGTCTCTTCTGAAACGACGATGGCGGTGGCCTCGTTATTTTCTGTGACTCCAATACCTGCACGATGGCGAAGACCGAATTGCAATGGGAGATCGGTTTTATCTGTTAAGGGCAATATGCAACTGGCGGCTTTGATCTTGTTTTCAGAAATCACTACAGCGCCGTCATGCAATGGACTGTTCTTTTGGAAAATACTTTCGAGCAGGCGTTTGGATATTTTAGAGTCGAGCACTTCGCAACTGTTCTGATAAAATTGCTCGTCGTAATACTTAGCGAAAACGATCAGTGCGCCGGTGCGCGATTGTTTTAGACTCTTACAAGCATCGATGATGGGTTTGATGCGGGCGTAGTTATCCTTCTCCGCTTCCGATCGCCCAAAGAAATACTTCCACCATGCTTTATTGCGCTGCAGCGAGGCGTTCTTACCCACTAAAAGCAGGAAACGGCGGATCTCCTGCTGAAACAGGATGATAACCGCTATAATACCTACATCGGCTACCTTTTTCAAAATACCTGCCAACAAAGGCATTTTGGTAGAAGGCACGATGAAGTAAAGGATATAGATGAGCGCCAGGCCGATAAAGATATTGGCCGCGATAGTGCCACGTATCAGGTTATAAAGCTGATAGATGATGATGGCCAGCAGCAAAATATCAAGCACCGAGAATACCGTGAACTTAAAGCCGCTGAGATCGAACCAATGCATTGAGCGAAGATAATGTTTTAGTCGGGAAGTCGGCAAAGTCCGCATAAGTCCGGAAGCCCGAAAGAATAATAGGTACGAATTTCGGAATGCCAAGTGCGGAATTAGTCGTATTCCGGTCTACCTGATCTCTAGTCTCTAATCTCTACCTATCCCTGATAAGGCCCGCCGGGCACGCCCCAACCCCAAACCGGCATAGGCACATTGGGCGACTCGTTTATTTCATCCACGTTCGAGTTGATGATCGCTATCCGGGTTCCCCACTCGAGATAGGCAACAAAAGCCGACCGGAATTCCGGATCAGCGGGTAAATCCAACTCATCTGCTGTCTGCAGTAATAGTTCTACCCAACGCTTGCGATGTTCTTGGGTCAAATGCCTCGAAAGATGCTTCTGAATCATCTTAAAATGGCTGCCTTCCGATTCACTGTAAGTTTTCGGGCCACCCAATACTTCGGCCACAAAATGGGCAACATGTAACCTATGCTCAGGCGACATGTGCTTGAAAACGGGCTCTAAAATTGGGTCGACTAAAACTTTATCGTAAAACTTATCAAATAAAGTTACAAATGCAGGCATGCCACCGGCCCATTCATACATGGTTGGAATTGATTGCGCTTCGTTTTTCATACTTATCGGTATATTATGTAAATATATGCGTTAGATATGAGATGTGAGATATGAGATTTGAGACAAAGTTCAGAGCAAGTATATCCTTCTGGAAATCTTAAATATCACATCTATTCTACCGCTTTTTTGGGAAATAAAAGTGAGGCAATAATACTTACCGCCAGTATACCGAGGATGATAAGCAAGGACACCCCAGTGGTAAGTCCGTACTTTAACGCGTAATCGCCGACGAGCATTTTTAAACCAATAAAAGCCATGAGGAAAGCCAGGCCGGTTTTAAGATAATGAAATTTATCGATGATATTCACCAGCAAGAAGAACATTGACCGCAATCCAAGTATGGCGAAAATATTGGAAAAGAATACGATGTAAGGATCCTTAGTGATCGAAAATATAGCCGGGATAGAATCGACCGCAAATACCAGGTCGGTTACTTCGATGATGAGCAATACGAGGAAGAGTGGTGTTATTAGCCTCTTGCCATCGATCTTAGTAAAAAACTGCCCTCCGACAAATTTTGGATGAACTGCAAAATATTTGGATGCAAAACGCACCACTACGTGCCTTTCGGTATCAATTTCCTGCTCCTGGTTGCGATTAATAAACATCATGATGCCCGTATATAACAGGAACAAACCGAAGATGTATAGTATCCAATGAAACTGTGCTATCAGTGTGGCGCCCAGGAAAATAAACAGGAAGCGCATCACTACAGCGCCGATGATTCCCCAAAGGAGCACCTTGTGAAAATACTTCGACTGAACGCCAAATGCGGTAAATATGAGCACCATCACAAATATATTGTCGACCGACAAAGCATATTCAACCACATAACCGGTAATAAACTCAAGGCCAAGGTTTCGCCTGTAAAGCGCTAAACTTCCGCTAAAATCAGAGGGATCGAGTTTGAGATTATGAAAATGTTTGGCGTTAACCTTTTGAAGGGTAGCAAAGCTATCAATATGATGGAGTAGGTGTCCGTAACGGAGGATAAGACCATAGCAAATGAGCGCCAGTGAAATCCAAACGCCACTCATGATTGCCGCCTGCTTAATAGTGATCGGCTTATCAGCTTTACCAAACAGGCCAAGGTCGATGGCCAGCAGAGCGACAATAAAAGCCAAAAATCCTATGATAAATATGAGTTCGCTCGGCATTACTTATTTCTTTCGGTAGTGAAGCGCACCAGTTGCTCCAGGCCACGGCGCGATTCGCTGTCGGGGAAAGTATTTAATATCTGGAAGGCGTCGTCCTGGTATTTCTTCATCTGTGTTTCGGCGTATTGCAGGCCACCGGTCTCGTTCACAAACTTGATGATCTCTGCAATCTTCTTCGGATCATCGTTATGGTTTTTCACCAGGCTGATTATTCGTTTTCGTTCACCACTTTGCGCATGATTGAGAGAATAGATCAATGGAAGCGTTACCTTCTTTTCCTTTATATCGATGCCGAGCGGCTTGCCCACGTCGTCGGTGCCAAAGTCGAACATATCATCCTTAATCTGGAATGCAATGCCGATCTTCTCGCCAAACAGGCGCATCTTTTCCACTGTTGCATCATCCGCTCCAGCCGACGCAGCACCACAAGCGCAACAGGACGCTATCAGTGAGGCTGTCTTCTGACGGATCACTTCATAATAAACCGGCTCATCTACATCCATCCTACGCACCTTTTCCACCTGGAGTAGCTCACCTTCGCTCATCTGCTTTACCGCCTCGGATACGATCCTGAGTAATTGAAAATCGTTATTCTCGATCGATAACAGCAGTCCTTTGGATAACAGAAAGTCTCCCACCAAAACCGCTATTTTATTCTTCCACAAGGCGTTGATGGAGAAGAACCCCCGCCGCTGGTAGGAGTTATCCACTACGTCATCGTGCACCAGGGTCGCCGTATGTAAAAGCTCCACCAAAGCGGCTCCGCGATGGGTTGAATCATTAATGCCTCCGCAAATGCTGGCTGAAAAGAAGACAAACATCGGCCTTATCTGTTTGCCCTTGCGCTTAACAATGTAATGGGTGATACGATCGAGCAAGGGTACCGAACTTTGCATAGAGGATTTAAATCTTTCCTCGAAAGCATCAATATCGGCGGCAATAGGTTTTTTGATCTCGTTGATGCTCAGCATGAAAATAGTCCCGGGCCTTTACCTTGTTTTTGATGTTGCCACAAACATAAGCTAAAAATATGTATCTCCGATGCCGTCATAAATATTTAAGCCCTCCATTAAACCAAGGAGGCGCCCAACCACTCTATGTAATAAATGGCGATGATGCCAGGAATAAAAAAGAACAAAGTGAAACTGAAAATATTTGGAGGTGTGTTAGTTGCCGCATTGGCAATCACCTCAATAGCAAGCGCACAAACCCATACCCCAGTTATTAATCATAGGGAACACAGGCAGGAGCGCCGAATAAACCAGGGCGTTCGCAGCGGCGAACTTACCCGCAACGAAGCTCGCCATTTGAGAGGTGATGAGAGAAAGATACGTGAGGACAAACGAATGGCAAAAGCCGACGGCCATGTAACCCGCGGCGAACGCAGGTACCTGCGTCACGAAGAGAACCGCACCAGTCGTGCTATCTACCGTGACAAGCATAATGGCCGCGTGAGAGCTTAATTTTTGATAAGTGAGTGTTGATTTGATGGAACGCCCCGTGCCGCGATGGCCGGGGCGTTTTTGTTGTGGGATTGGCGTAAGGGTTGCAGCGGTTTTGATCTTATACCACTTAAACTATCGCCTACCCGAATTTTCGGTTTTAACAACCACTTAATTCTAAATTTTTAAATTGCGGCAAAACCATCTAACCATGATAGACAATATAATAACTGTAAATGAAGACCAGGGCAAAAGCCTGGCGGTTGTGGGCGACTCATATCGCATTATTATTTCAGGAAAGCAAACAGGGGGCGCGTATGCCGTCATTGATATGCTGGTACCGCCAGGCGGTGGTCCGGGCCCGCATTCCCATGCAAATATACAAGAGATGTTTTATGTGGTGGATGGTGAGATTGATTTTAAAACTGAGGCAGGCAAATACACAGCAAAAAGGGGTGCTTTTGTGAACATTCCCAAGGGTGGAGAGGTGCATTGTTTTAAAAACACCAGTAACTCTATTGCCCATTTGTTATGCACAGTCGTCCCTTCAGGACTCGATGTCTTTTTTGAAGAGATAGGCACGCCCGTTGAGCCGGGTACATTTCTGCCTCCGTCTGTTCCGGATGAAAAAGAACTGGCTAGACTCAGGCTCCTGGCCGAAAAACATGGTCAAAAACTCTATCCGCCAAATTTTTTTGATTAATCCACGCAGGGCCCGCGAAGGTACCCTGCCTTCAGGAAATTTACATGAAGCGGAGTAAACCTCGATCATTTGTTTACGCAGCACGTTAGCTTGCGGGATTTGTCGCGGTCAATTAAATTTAAAAACCGCCAAAACAATAATTACCAAAAACAACCCCAGCTCCGTCATGCAAAAACGCTGAAGATTGATCGCGGCACTTTTAAGCAGGCTGGATTCATTCGTCCTGATCCCTTCTTTTAGCCTTCGTTCTAATTTGCTGCCGGTTATAAATCCGTTAATAACAAGACCCAATATCAGCAGCATTTTTACCTGGAACCAGAGCTGATGGCCGAAAGCGCCCTGTGTAACCGTAAACAAACCTATTCCGGATAAGATTAGCGCTCCCCCACCTATAGCCTTTACCACGGGGAACCTGGCTGCAAGATCGACCAGACCGGCTGAAACAACGCCATCCCGTTCGAAGCGTATTGAAAAAGTTCTGAAAACTACGAGCTCTGAAACTATAGTTCCGGCCAATAGGGCGAGGCCCGCCAGGTGTATCACCAGGCAAACCTGCAATAAGATCATCATATTCATATTGTTTATTTTTTGAAGAGTAAAACACAGGTTA
>JAICXZ010000435.1 GCA_025934475.1 Mucilaginibacter sp.
GAAGCAATACCGATGCGCCCCCCCTCGAGCGTATTCATTGCGAATTTGAAACCAAAGCCATCCTCGCCTATCCGGTTTTCCTTGGGCACTTCAACATCGGTGAACATTAGTGAATGGGTGTCGGAGCCCCGGATGCCCAGTTTGTTTTCCTTAGGGCCGATGGTAAACCCGGGCATACCTTTTTCAAGGATCAAGACGTTTATACCGTGATGCTTTTTCTCGGGATCGGTTTGCGCGATAACGAGATAGGTTGATGCCGAATTACCATTAGTTATCCAGTTTTTGGTACCGTTCAATAAATAGTGATCGCCCATGTCAACAGCGGTGGTACGCTGGGAGGTGGCGTCAGAACCAGCCTCTGGTTCTGAAAGGCAAAAGGCGCCTAACTTTTGTCCGCTCGCGAGCGGCACCAAATATTTTTGTTTTTGTTCTTCGGTTCCATATTTCTCCAGTCCATAGCACACCAGTGAGTTATTCACCGAAACCACTACCGATGCAGACGCATCAATTTTTGAAAGCTCCTCCATTACCAGCACATACGATACAGCATCCATTCCGCTTCCGCCATACTCAGGCGAAACCATCATGCCCAAAAAGCCAAGCTCGCCCAGCTTTTTTACTTGCTCGGCCGGAAATTTCTGGTGCTCATCGCGTTCTATTACACCGGGCTTTAATTCGGTCTGGGCAAAGTCGCGCGCTGCCTGGCGTATCATTAACTGTTCTTCAGAGAATTCGAAATGCATAAAATTCAGGATATTGGTTGCGGTCAAATTTAATGCTATGCATGCATAGTAAAAAATACAGGCACAAAAAAAGAGAACCTTTTTAAAAGTTCTCTTTCCCCTAATTAATTTAAACTATTGATTAAACCCAAAACAAAGAACAAAATTAACTCAGCTTGGGCGTCTGAGAATTCAAAGTAAAGTTTTTCACAGGTAGATGAAACTTTATGTCTTTTTTCACAGATATATATGCAGAGCCAGTGATAACTATACAAATGTAAAGCCATCTTTCTCCTGAGACAATGACGAATACGTCAGAATTAGCAAAACTGAGTGACATTCTTGTTACAAACGCTAAAATCAGTTTGTAGGTTTTATTTAGTAGATTGCGTGCTCTTAGACCTGATTAACCATAAACTGAATTATGTTACTAACTGACTTTGAATACCTTAACAAATCAGAAGACGCCTTTAAAAAGAAGATCGCTTTACAGATAAAGAACCTTCGGAGGCAGAACCAGGTGACCCAGGAAAAGTTCTACAGCGAGACAAATATTAACATTGCACGGCTGGAATCGGGCAAAGTTGACATACGACTGGACACGCTAAGAAAGGTTTGTTATTATTTTGACGTGTCGTTATCGGGCTTTTTTCATGGAATATACTAACAGATTCTACTTTTAAACACACGCACCCTACTATAAAGTCCTTTATTTACTACAACTACTGTATATTATACTGAACAATATTTAAATAATTTATGAAAAAATATGCCGGAATAGGGGCAGTCCTGCTCATAATATCAGGTTTTTTTGAATTAAGTGCTTGTCGTAATAAGCAAAAGGATTATAGTATTAAGGACATGGTGTACCAAGATCTGGACACTACTGTCAAACCAGGCGACGACTTTTTCTCTTATGCTAATGGTGGATGGATCAAGAAAAACCCAATACCGGCTGCTTATGCTTCATGGGGTATTGGCAACCTGGTGCAGGACGATATCCGCGACCGCCTGAAAAAAATTAATGAAGATGCCTTAAAGGCCAATGCCGAAAAAGGAAGCAACACGCAAAAAATAGGCGACTATTATTACACCGGCATGGATACCGCTTCGATAGAGAAGCAGGGTATTTCGCCACTGAAACCCGAACTGGACAAAATAGAACAGGTAAAAGATATCCCTTCGCTGCTTACTGAGTTTGCACACTTGTCAACCATCGGCGTAGCCACACCGATAGGCACCTATGTGGGGCAGGATCCAAAAAATAGCAGTAAAAATATGCTGCAGCTGGGCCAATCGGGCATAGGTTTGCCTAACCGCGACTATTATTTCAATACTGACGAGCACAGCGTTACCATCCGTACCGATTACCGGCAAAAGCATTTGCCAATAGTTTATAAGCTGTCGGGCCTTGATGACGCCGCGGCAAAAACAGCTACAGCAAAAACTTACAGTCTTGAAGAATTCCTGGCCAAAAACTCGCGCAAACTGGAAGATCTGCGCGATCCCTACAGAAATTACAATAAGATGCCCGTTGCCGGTTTGAGCAAGCTGGCGCCGGATATCGACTGGAAAAGTCTTTTCAGCCAGATGGGCTATAAAAATGTCGACACGGTAGTAGTTGGCCAACCTGAATATTACCAGGCTGTAAATACTACACTAAAAACGTACAGCATTGCCGATTGGAAGGCATATCTGCGAAAAAACCTTATAGATGCATACAGCGAGCCCCTTAGTAAATCTTTTGAGCAGGAAAATTTCCGTTTTTACAGAACTGTATTGGATGGGGTAAAAGAGCAATTACCCAGATGGAAGCGCATTATTGATGGTGAGAACGGGCTGATGGGCGAAGTGCTGGGGCAGCTATTTGTGAAGGAATATTTTCCCGAGAAGACCAAACAGCGCTACGTGGACATGGTGGAAGCCATGCGTACCAGCTTTAAAGAGCATATTGATAAACTGGATTGGATGAGCCCGGCTACCAAGCAAAAGGCTTATGAAAAACTGGCGAAAGTAATGCCTAAGGTTGGTTATCCCGATCATTGGAAGGATTTTTCGTCACTTAGTATCAGCAGGCAACCTTATGCACTTAATGTGATGAACGCTGTCAATTTCTGGTACAGGTATAATGCGGATAAACTGGGTAAACCGGTTGACAGAACGGAATGGGACATCACACCGCAAACTTATAATGCCTATTATAACCCATCGAACAATGAGATTGTGTTGCCGGCCGCTCAGTTTATGATACCCGGCATGAAGGATGAAGACATCGACGACGCCGTAGTTTACGGCTACGCTGCCGCTTCCACTATCGGTCACGAGATGACCCATGGATTTGACGACGAAGGCCGCCAGTATGATGCCGCCGGCAACTTGAAAGGATGGTGGACGCCGGAAGATTCGGTAAAATTTTCCCAACGAGCCAAAATGCTCGCCGATCAATTTAGCAGTTACCAAATGTATGGTCTGCACATTAATGGCAAAGCAACCCTGGGCGAAAACATCGCCGACCTTGGAGGCATCGTCATTGGCTTGGACGCGTTTAAGAAAACCGATCAGTACAAGGAAGGTAAAACCATAAACGGATTAACACCCATACAGCGCTTCTTCCTCGGCTATTCGCTTGGTTGGCTGACCTCTGTCCGCAAAGAAGCGGAATCGAGCCAGATACTAACCAATGAACATTCACCGGCCAAGTTGCGCGTGAACGGGCCGTTTACTGATGTGCCTGAATTTTATGATGCTTTCCATATCAAAAAAGGCGATAAAATGTGGTTGGATCCGGAGAAAAGGGTAAAGATCTGGTAGAGGATTTCGAAATTCGAATTTTCAATTTCGAATTCTGGTCCGCTTCACTTCATCATTCGTTATTCGATGTTCGGTGTTCGATATTATTGGAGCAGAGATGCGATGCATCGCGTCTCTACCCGGATTCGCTATATTTGACCGATGCACATTATACACGCCCTGCAAGAATGGTGGCACCACCAAACCTGGCTCGAAATAATCGGCGTGATAACCGGCATATTATGCGTGTACCTGGCCGCTGTCAATAATATCTGGAACTGGCCGATTGCTTGCATCAGCGTTGGTATTTACATTTTCATTTTCTTCAATAGCCACCTTTATGCCGACATGGGCCTACAGGCTTATTTTATGGCTATGAACATTTACGGGTGGTATTACTGGAGTCATAAACCGCCAACTGCTGAAAAAACACCGGTAGTGCGCATTACCCGGAAAGAGAGTATTCTTTCGGCGGTCGCTATTATTGTATTTACGGTCTTCCTGGGCTCGGTGCTCAAGTACACGCCGGCTTCTTACCCCTATCTTGATAGTTTTTGCACAGCATGCAGCCTGATAGCGCAAGTATTTATGGCGCGCAAAGTGTTAGAGAACTGGCTCATCTGGATATTTGTTGATATCATCTAC
>JAICXZ010000698.1 GCA_025934475.1 Mucilaginibacter sp.
AATTCAGTTAAGATACTTTTTAGTTTTTACAGTGATATTCTTGAGAAAGACACTACCGAAATCATGCAGGCAGTGGTTATTGACGCCGACAAAGGCTATTATAAAATTAACAACATGCCTTTTTATGTGCCAATCCTTGCTTCGGGCGACGTGGTAAATGCAAAATTTGATACGGCTCAGCAAATACTTACCTACGTTGAAACCATAGAGCATTCGGGCAACTCAACCATACATGTTATCATTACGGATGAGGAACTGGAACTGCAAACCGTATTTGATCTGTTCACCGGCCTTGGCTGCCCCTGCGAAGGCAAGGACGACAATTACCTGGCAATTGAAATACCCGCTGATATGGATTACCTCCCGGTAAAGGAGCGCCTTGAGTTTATGGAGCAGGATGAAGTAATTGGCTACGCGGAGACCTGTTTAGCAAGAGGGCATGATTACAGGGACATGGAGTTGGGGTTTTGAACCCTCAATTCCTAAAAAGTTTGTCATTGCGAGTATCCATCAGGGGAACCCCTGAAAAAAACAGCAATGACGAGGATTACATTCAATGCGATAAAAAGCTTAGTCTTGTAAAAAAAAACAGGCAAGCTACATACCCCGTATAACCCTTGGGGCCGACCAGAGCCCGCTTGCGAGTTTGGGACTGCCACTCTTTGTGAAAAACATTATTGGGAACACTGCGCTTTTGGGCGCATGGTTTACCACGCTTTTAAGCTTGAATATTTTCAGAGTGGCGGAGCTTGCCATGTTTCTAAAAAAACTATGGGCAAAGCTAATAAAAAGAAGAGAAAAACACTTCCCCAGGCAGGCAGTGCAAAAAAGATGGAACATTTCGGGATAATACATCCGAATTCAGCGGCGGTTGATATAGGCAGCATGTTGATGATGGTGTCTTATACAGACCGGGAAGGTCTGATTCAGTTGGCAGAATTCAACTGCTTTACTGAAAGCTTGAATAAGCTGGCAGACATGCTGCAGCAGGAAGGGGTTAAAATCGTTGGGATGGAGGCTACAGGCAGCTATTGGCAAGCTTTGTATAATATACTTGAGCGTCGGGGCCTTAGGATAATCGTAATCAACCCAAGTCATTTCCGTAATGTAGACGCTCAAAAGACAGACGTGAATGATGCGCAGTGGCTTCACCAGTTGCTTACGCACGGACTATTACGAAAATCCCATATTGCAGAGCCTCCATACCGGGAGCTCCGGCAATATTTGCAGGCAAAAGAGACTATCCAGGACCAGAAGAGCGCCACGCTTAACCGTATACAAAAGTGTCTTGGATTGATGAATATTAAGTTTCAAAACATCATCAGTGATATAGAAGGAGTCAACGGTATGAAATTGTTGCGCGCGATTTGCGAAGGTAAAACCGACCCGCAGGAACTACTAAACTGTATCAATCATAAAATACTTAAGGCCAGCCCGGAGGACTTGCTCAGTTCATTCAAAGGTGATTACAGCGAGCACCTGGTTAATATCCTATCATGCAGCATGGATGAATATGATTTTTATAAAAGTCAAATGTTGGTTTATGAGCAGTATATCGAAAATACATTGAAAAAACTCTGCACAGAAGAACAGCTGGTTTCCATTCCAAATAAAAAAGGGATGGTGAGAAAGAATCAATATCACTTCAACCTAAAGGATTATCTGCATGCCATTTTTGGAGTAGACCTCACCGAAGTGGAAGGGTTAGATGAAATCGGTTTACTGTCAATCCTGGCAGTCACGGGAACTGATATGAGCAAGTGGCCCTCGGCGGCGCACTTCGCAAGCTGGTTGAACCTGTCGCCCCGGCCAAAAATAACAGGCGGAAGAATTGTGGGTTATGAAAAACGATTTACCAATAACCCTGCTACGCAGGCATTCAGGTTGGCTGCCCAAAGTTTATGGCAAAGCAAGGGGCCGTTGGGGCAGCAATACAAACAAATGGCAGTTAGAAAAGGAACTCCTAAAACTATCAAGGCGATAGCCAGAAAAATCAGCGTAATCTTTTACAATATGGTACTGAAACAAGAGCCATATGATAAAACCAAAGTACAACAGGACACGGCCTTAGTTGAAGCAAAAAAACTCGCCCGTCTTGAAAAAGAACTGGCAAAGCTTGGATATTCGGTCAGAAAAGCATCTTGATTATGAACAGTTTACAATCTCGTCATTATAAGCGAGGAACGAGCGCGGCAACCTCGTCGTCATCTATAGCCCGTTATGCATGCCGCGTTACCTGTCCGCGACGAGGTTGCTTCGTTCCTTATAATGACGTGTTTGTAAGTTACTGATAATCAGTATATATTTTTCACACGTCATCACGGTTTTTTTCAGGGTTTAGCCCTGATAGATACTCGCAATGACAAGTTTAATTAATTTTCTTCATTCAATTCATCCCAGTATTCAACAGCGCGGCGATAATGGGGAATCACAATCGATCCGCCCACCAAATTAGCGATCATAAATACCTCGTTCATTTCGTCATGATTAACGCCTGCCTCGTAGCATTTGCCGAGGTGGTATTTGATACAATCATCGCAGCGTAAAACCATCGAGGCTACCAGGCCCAGCATTTCTTTGGTTTTTACATCGAGCGCGCCATCGGCATAAGTGGTAGTGTCCAGTGCAAAGAAACGTTTGATATTGGTGTTGGACGACTCCATTATCCGGGCGTTCATTTTGGTGCGATAGTTTTCAAAGTCGTCTATTAATTTTCCCATGGCGATGTAATTACTGAATTAGCTAGTTAGTGAATTAGTGATTGATTTTAATTTCGGAATTCGGAAGTTCGATTTCGGAATTA
>JAICXZ010000657.1 GCA_025934475.1 Mucilaginibacter sp.
ATAAAAAACCAAGTCCGTTCTTTTTTTATATCAGAAAAGTTATTTTTGGAGTGAATGTCACATCATTATAAAACCTGTTTGCTGATCGATGACAACTACATCGATAACTTTGTCACGCGCCGCATACTCGAAGCGAGCAATTTTGCAGACCAGGTGATCGTAAGCCAGTCGGCCACAGAAGCAATCGAATCACTCAGATCGGGCGAAGTAACGCCGGATGTTATCTTTTTGGATATTCGTATGCCAATGATGGGTGGGTTCGAATTTTTGCAGGAATACGATAAGATCGACATTGTGAATAAAAACGACATCAAGATATTCATGCTGTCTTCATCGCTTGACCCGACCGATATGAGGAAATCGATGAACAATAAATATATTACTCAGTTTATTCATAAACCGCTTACTCAAAAGGCGCTTGACGAGATCGGTACATGATATTAGTTGCTGACAGCGGCTCATCCAAAACAGACTGGTTGCTCACAGGACCCGAGCACGAAGCAATACAATTCAGAACAAGTGGACTAAACCCATATTTCCGCAGCGAAAAGGAAATGGTGAAGATATTACAGGACCAAGGCGCCGATATGGTAGCCCATGGGGCTGATATTGACGAGATTTATTTCTTCGGCGCCGGCTGCTCGAGTCCCGACAGGCACGAGATTGTTTCTAATGCCATTAGCCAGGTATTTCCCAAAGCTTATATCAGCGTTGATAGTGACCTGCTTGGTGGAGCATATGCTACCTGCGGTCACGAAAAAGGACTTTGCTGTGTGTTGGGAACGGGTTCTAATATTTCATTTTTTGATGGCGAGGACGTACATGCCGGCAAACACGGCTTAGGTTATATTCTGGGCGACGAAGGTTCCGGTTCGTGGTTTGGCAAAGCATTGGTGACCGATTATTTATATGGCAACATGCCCGAAGACATCCAGGCCATGTTTTACAGTGAGTATCCTATAGACAAAGCGGCGGTGATCCTTAATGTTTACCAGAAGCCGGGCGGCAATTTTTATCTCGCAGCATTTTCCAAGTTCTTAAGCAAGATCAGGAATTCTCAATATGGGCAAAACCTGCTGGCGCGCGGCTTTCATGAATTCATTGAGACCAACATCAAATCATATCCGCAGTACCATAAATATAAATGCCATTTCGTAGGCTCCATTGCTTATGTTTTTGGAGAAGAGCTTACCAGGCTTTGTGAAAGCAACGAGATACATGTGGGTAAGATCATCCGTAAACCGATAAATGATTTGGCTCAGTTTATTGTGAGCCGGGATGCTACGGTGTAATGACTTTACGTCTTCTTTTTATTGTATAACCCTTCATCACAATTATCCACAGTATCCCAGCAATCGCCAATAAACTTAATGTCTTTGCAATATAATCCCCATTCAAAACATAAAAGGTAAGATTTGAATTGAGATTGATATCCTGTTTAATGGCAGTCCGTGTCCACCACTTGGTTTTCTGCACAATATCGCCGCGCTGATTGATGAATGCCGATATGCCGGTATTGGCCGAGCGGCATACCCAGCGACGGGTTTCTATAGCCCGCAGCTTAGCATAGTCCAGGTGCTGGTCTTTGCCCGAGGTATTTTCCCACCAGCCGTCGTTGGTAATAATGGCGATAAACTGAGCGCCTTTGTGCACACCGGTGGCCAGCCATTCGCCCCAGATAGATTCATAACATATGGCGGGGGTTACCCCCATACCGCTTTGTGAATAAAATACAGATGGCTGATCCTGGCTGCCGTAGCTTCCTGACGCGCCTCCCAAATGCTCAAAAACTGGCTTCAGAAAAGACAAAGCGCTGCCAAATGGCATCGATTCAGCCCCGGGAACCAGCTTTGACTTATGGTAGAATTGAACTTCAGCCGAGTTCTCGATGTTAATAGCAGAGTTAAACGAATCAACAAATTCGTTTCCTTGCGGATCATAAGGGCTAGCCGTTTTTGTTTTGCGAGAGTTGTATATTTTAAAAGTTTCGGCTCCGGTTATCACATTACCATTTTGATACTTATTGAGGAATTTTTGAACCTGCTGAAAATTTGGATTGCTGCGGATGATATCTTCATTGATAGGGTCTGGTATCGCTGTTTCGGGCCAGATAAAAAACTCCGTATTCTTTTGCCCCAGCGAATCAGACAAGTGAGTCAAAATGCCGATCTGCTCACTCGCCGGTATAGCGCCTTGTTTTAAATAGGGATCGATATTCGGCTGTGCAACAACGATGTTGGATGGGTTGATTTGCTCATGATAAGTACGGTAGCGGTATAGCGAAAATGCAATGGGCAGCAGAACCATCAATCCCAGCGCCAGTATTTGCTTCAACCGGGTTGCCTTTGCCCGAGGCCGGTGCATACCGTTATAGATCAGGAAACCAAATATATTGACGATCCATATCCAAAGGGTGCCGCCATAAACGCCTGTATATTCGTACCATTGCACCCATCTATGAGCCACAGCAAAACCATTGCCCAGCGTCATCCAGGGAAAATTGAGGTCCCAAGTTTGGTTCAGGTATTCGTATCCGACCCAGAAACATATTAATGCTAGTAGCGCTACGTTGCGTTTAGTTATCCTGCGCAAGCGATGGTATAACCAGCAACAGGCCGACATCAGCAAGGGCGCAAGCGCATAGGGAACAATGGTAACCGGTATTACCCAGTCTGATCCAGCCTGCTTCAGCGCGTTATAAACCCAGTAAATGGATAAAACATTCCAGATGAAGAAACCCAAAAACGTTGTCCAGAATATTTTCCTTCCTTTCCTTGTTGACTCCGACTGGATGATATTTTCCATTGCTACCAGCATCGGCACCAGGCCAACAAAAAGCAAAACAGCAGTATGGGGAATGGGCGGCCAGGCAAGCCAGAGCAATACACCAGAAAGTACGGACAGGGCGATGTTTTTCTTCATTAAACTATATTCAATAATCTCTCTCCTTAGAAGAGGATTTAGGTG
>JAICXZ010000201.1 GCA_025934475.1 Mucilaginibacter sp.
AAAACTTTAATGCGCGGATTATTGCCGAAACGTTTCGTCCAAACTTTAAACTTACCGACCGGTGTTTGGATAGACACCATTTTGATACCGGCAACCTGCACACCCGAATCCACCGGAGCAAAGTATTCGCCTACGGGGGTATTATTACCGCCTTTTTGCTGGCAGGCAGATAAACCGATAATACCCAAAAATGAGAGGAAGAGGAGCTTTTTCATGACGAAGGTTGATTGATTTGATATAAAGCTACCAAAATCAATTAACTATGTCAAAGCACGTTACCTTCAATAAGCACAGCTTTTTCTATAGATGCTTCTTTCAAATGCAAATATTGCAGTCTGTCAGGATCCTTGCCATAGGCGATAAAATCTTCGCGGGTTGGAAATGTGACGAAGTGTAATTCGTAGGGCTTGCCCATGGTTGTTTCGATAACGCTTTCATCCGTAGGGCGAACACGGTAGATCAAAGTACCATTATACTTTTTGATTAATGGGAGGACATGAGATTCGAACCGGAGAAACTGATCTTCAAGTCCCTCCTTAACATAGATGATCTGGGTGTAATAAAGCATAGGTAAATATATTCATCACCAGGCGTTTGTTGGCTGCCCGGTGATGAATTTAAATTTCGGATATTACTTGCTTCGTTTCAGAACGATAGCAGCCAAAGGCGGCAAAGTAACCTGTACCGAATATGGTCTGCCGTGCCAGTGTTCGTTGTCGGCCTTAACAGCTTTAGAGTTACCCATGCCACTACCCCAATATGCTTTATCGTCCGAGTTGAATATTTCCTTCCAGTTTCCGCCTTCCGGAACACCGATTCGATAATTTTGGTGCGGGGCCGGCGTCATATTGAGGATGATCACCAAATCGTTTTTAGGATCATGTCCCTTACGGGTATAAACCAGGATAGAATCGTTAGCATTTCCGCCATCAATCCACTCGAAACCCGTGCCCTCAAAAGCTTTCTCATAAAGCGCAGGTTCGCTCTTATAGAGTTTGTTCAGCGCTTTAACTACTTCCTGTATGCCTTTATGGTTTGGATATTCGAGAACATACCATTCTAAGGACCTGCTGAAGTCCCATTCAGATCCCTGGCCAAACTCGGCTCCCTGAAACAGCAGCTTTGTACCCGGGTGGGTGAACATATAACTATATACTAGTCTCAGGTTGGCAAACTGCTGCCATTCGTCGCCGGGCATTTTGCGCAGCATCGATCCTTTGCCGTATACCACCTCATCATGTGAGAAAGGCAGCATAAAGTTCTCCGTAAAGGCATAGATCAAACTGAAAGTGATCTGGTTGTGATGATACTTCCTGAATATTGGGTCGGTTGAAAAATACTTGATCGTGTCGTGCATCCAGCCCATCATCCACTTCATGCCGAAGCCTAAGCCACCAGTATAAACCGGGCGACTCACCCCTGTAAATGAAGTTGATTCTTCAGCAATAGTTTGTATATCAGGAAAATGACTATAGCAAGCTTCATTAAATTCTTTCAGGAATGATATTGCTTCCAGGTTCTCGTTACCACCGTATTGGTTTGGTTCCCATTCGCCGTGCTTGCGTGAATAATCAAGGTAAAGCATTGACGCAACAGCATCCACGCGTAAACCGTCCACATGATAGATATCGAGCCAGAATATAGCATTACTGATCAGGAACGACCTTACCTCATTTCGCCCGTAATTAAAGATGTATGATTTCCAATCAGGATGGAAACCTTTGCGGGTATCCGCATGCTCATACAAGTGCGTACCGTCAAAACGATACAAGGCATGTATATCACCGGGGAAATGCGAAGGCACCCAATCCAGGATAACGCCTACCCCCTCTTCGTGAAACCGCTCAATCAGGTGCATCAATTGTTTAGGCTTACCATAGCGACTTGACGCAGCATAGTAACCACTCACCTGGTAGCCCCAGCTTGGGTAATACGGGTGCTCGGCAATCGGCATAAACTCTACATGGGTGAAGCCCATTTCCTTTACATAAGGCACCAATTTATCAGCAAGCTGTTCGTAAGTCAAAAACTTATCCGGGCTTTCTGGATCGCGTGCCCATGAGCCAAGATGCACTTCGTAAACAGAAAAAGGTTTATCCAATGAGTTATGCTGATGCCGGTCCTTCATCCACTTGGAGTCCTTCCATTCGTAGTAAGTGTCGGCTACAATGGATGCTGTACGCGGCGGCTCTTCCCATCTCAAAGCAAACGGGTCGCTTTTCTCAAGTTCTTCGCCAGACGATGATTTGATGAAATACTTATAAGTTTCGCCATCGCCAACGTTGGGAATATATCCTTCCCAAACGCCAGATGAATCCCACCTGGAATACAACGCATGTGAACCACGATTCCACCCATTGAAATTGCCGATCACCGAAACGTATTGAGCATTTGGCGCCCAAACAGCAAAATAGGTACCGATAACGCCATTGTACTCCACAACGTGGGCGCCCATTTTTTCATAAAGCTTATAATGCTTGCCCGATTTAAACAGACTGATATCAAAATCGGTAAAGCGGCTATAAGATTCAACGTTTCTTTGTACAGGTTCTTCAGGCATGGATTTTCTGGTTACAGGCTTTTTTTCCTTTGCTGCCGCGACGGTCGTTGCCGCCGGCTTCTCAGCAACTTTTTTTGAAGATGCTGTTTTTTTCTCAGACTTCTCGGCTGTCACTCTCTTTTCGGCCGATTTTTTTGCGGAGCCTGCTTTTTTTGCTGGTTCCTCTTTGCCGGTTTCAGTTGTTTTCTTAGCCATATGATGTATGCCTAAAGGCTTTAGTTAAATTTTTCTATTTCTGTTAATACATGCTGGATGCCCTTTAATGGTATCCTGATCCAATCAGGCCGACCATTCAACTCATATCCCAGTTCATACACCGCTTTCTCCAGCAGGTGCAATTGCAGCAGGAAATTCAGTTCCGTCCGGCTGCCGAATATAGCTGATATATTGCCCATCGTGTGCATATAGGAATCTATATAAGCATCGGTGATCAGCTTATACCAGCGGTCGGCCGCTTTTTGCATTCGCTGCGGATCGACGCCCTTGGTCTCCATGCTAAAATATAATTTGGAACAAACTGCGTAGTGAAAGGAACGTATCATACCCGCAACATCCTTTAGCGGCGAATGTTTGATTTTACGGTCAGTAATTGAACTTTCAGGCTCGCCCTCGAAATCAATGATTAGATAATCGCTGCCGGTATAAAGTACCTGGCCCAAATGGTAATCGCCATGAATTCGTATCCGCAAAGATTTAAGATCGTTGCTGGCAATCTTATCGAAGAAGTTTTTGATGATGCCTTCACTGTTGATAAAATCATCAGCCAGCGCTTTTGCGTTTTTATCCAGCCGCGGGTAGTTTTCCTTAAGCAGCGTAATGCGTTTTTCGAGCAGTTTGTTCAAATGCTCTTGAAGCCACGTTATATATTCGGGATTAAACTTCTCTGGTTTAAACGCTTTATTCTTTTTATCAGAAAGCAGTGCCAAATGCATTTCGGCAGTGCGCTTGCCCAACAGCTCCACCTTTTCAAATACATCATCACGGACACCAAACAGTTTATCGACGAACATAAAAAGAAAATCGTTCAGGTCGTCACCTGTTGCCACCCAACTGTCGCACTTGCTGGAAACCTTTTGCATCATCAACCCCAGCGTAACCGGCGGAATCCCTGGCCGCTCGAAAATGACGCTGCCGCAGAAAGCCGGGATATTCTTAAACCCGCCTGTTTCTGTTAAAAACTGAAGCATTTCCACTTCCGGATTGATTTCCCGGAAAAGCTTGCGGTACAGTTTGAAGAAGTATTTGTTACCAAATACAAAAGATGAGTTGCTCTGCTCAATATCCGGGACCACGCACAAATAACCCATATCTTCATCCTGCGGCTGCAAACCTTTTCCGCGATGATAGGTCAACTGCCCTACCTCCTGCTTCACCACATCGCTTTCCCAGATGTTCTTATATAATTCTGTCTGGAATCGAAAATCGTATATGGCATCGATCAGCCATCCCGGCTTACCGTCCGCAACGATTTTAAAGATGAATGCTTTAGGGTTGATCTGCTGGATCAGGTCGTAATCATCGGGTAGAAAAGAAACAGGAAGCGCATATTTTTCTTCGTCGCCATAAGTATAGCCAACGTGAACTATGATGAGATATGCTTTGCCACCATCAATCCGCAAATCGAGCAATTGCTGAACTTTCAGGAATTTGATCATGCGTGCCTTGCCTGCAAACCAGCGGCATTTGCGCATGTATTCGTAAAAAACGTTCTGTTCGAGGAACGAAAGCGACTTCTTGTCTTTGGCAAAATCTTTCCAGGCCTTACTGAGGGTAAGCGATATTGAATTCGCTAATACATCAATGCTGCCCATCTTCATAGATTTTAAACCTCTATTCTGAATAAGTGTGCCGGCAGATCCCACGGTTCCAGTTGGACATAGTTCCACTCCTGGTTCCAGGTATAGGTGTTGCCGGTTAAAATATCGTATACTGTATAATCCTGACCGGGTTCAATGCCCAGCTCCCACAACGGTACCTGTATGTGCGCAAACTGTTTGCTATAAGGATCAAGCTTTACCACGCATAAAATGTGATTATCGCCCGTGCGCTTATAGTAAGCCAGCATCTGGTCGTTATAGGTTTCAACAAAGCGAATATTATTGGTATGCTGCAAAGCGGGATTAACTTTCCGTGCTGCATTCACTTTGGTGATGACGTCCGTCAACCGGTTCCTGGCCGACCAGTCCCAATGACGCACTTCATACTTCTCAGAATTAAGATATTCTTCCTTACCCGGGTATGGCTCGTGATACATTAGCTCATAAACCGGCCCGAAGATGCCGTAATTGGACGATAACGTAGCCGCCATAAAATACCGCGTGATAAAACTGATCTCATTACCACCCTGCAGGCTGTACGGATTAATATCATGTGTATTGGGCCAGAAATTGGGTCGATAATAATCTTTCATCTCACCCTGGGTCAACTCATTCATGTACTCCATGAGCTCATGTTTGCTGTTGCGCCACACATAATAGGTATAAGATTGCGTATAGCCGAGCTTGGCCAGTTCCTTCATCACCTTTGGTTTAGTGAAGGCCTCCGATAAGAATATCGTTCCCGGATATTTCTTCTGAACCTCAGCAATACACCACTCCCAGAAATTGAACGATTTGGTGTGCGGGTTATCCACCCTGAATATCCTTATCCCCTGCTCGCACCAATAATCGAGTATGCTTTTGAGTTCTTTCCAAAGGTTTTCCCAATCATCGTTCTCAAAGTTGATGGGTAATATATCCTGGTATTTCTTAGGTGGATTCTCAGCATACTGAACGGTACCGTCCGGCCGCCATTTGAACCATTTGGGATGTTTTTTAACGTAAGGGTGATCGGGAGAACACTGGATGGCAAAGTCCATGGCTATCTCCAATCCATGACTCGCAGCTTCCTTTATTAAGTGTTTGAAATCGTCGAGTGTACCGAGGTCCTTCAAAATATCTTTATGCCCACCCTCGGACGAACCAATTGCATAGGGTACGCCATCATCGCCGGGCAAGGCATTTACGGTATTATTCTTCCCTTTGCGGAAGGTGTGACCTATCGGATGGATCGGGGGAAAATAAAGCACATCGAAACCCATTTCCGCAACACGGGGTAACAAAGCCTCACAATCTTTAAAAGTGCCATGCTTACCTTCTACCGGCGATGCAGAACGAGGAAAGAAACAATACCAGCTGCTGAAGCCTGCCTTCTCCCTATCCACGTAAACTTTTAATTCGCGCAGATAGGTAGTGGCATGATCAAAATTGGGATATTCATCAATCAGATGATGTACCTCTTTACTTAGAGCAAGATTAACTGCTTGATCGTATTTATTTTCGTCTCTTAAGGTTTCAACAATCTTTTTGATCTGCTTATGATCATCTCTACTGGCCTGAGGCAGCATCGCGTGGAGAAAATCCGCGCCAATTAGTAATTCGACGCCCAGGTGCTGTGCGTCCTGGTATTTTTTGAAGAAACCTTCGAGCCAGGTGAGTGGATGGTCGACCCAGCCAATGACGGTGTAATGATAAAATCCTGTTTTTTCGACCTCGAACTGAGCCCACCAGCGATCGTTGCCCATGACATGCATCGGTACAAAAGACCATTTTTTTTCTGTTTCGTGCTTGTAGAGTACCCGGCCGCGCACATGATCGTGCCCGTCGGCAAATATGTCTGCTTCAACCCGGATGGACTCGCCGGGGATTTTCTTGATATAAAACCGTCCCGCATCGATCTCTGGGGTTACGTGCGCAACGATAACCCGTTCCATGCCGTGTTTAGTCATTGGTTTGAAGAAAACGTGTTAGTCCGGTTAAAATTGACTGTATATAAATTTAGCATTTAATTAAGC
>JAICXZ010000444.1 GCA_025934475.1 Mucilaginibacter sp.
AATGTGCTTCGCTTTAAGATAACCAACCCGTCGACTTTTTTGAACGATCGCCCAAAAGATCAGGCCCGAGTGGTGATCTATGTCAACGGCATAGAATTGAGGGGTATATGCACCTCCTGGGAAAGCGCGCTGACCAGCCAGTTGTTGAAAACCAACAAAGACATCAGGTTGGGAAATACTGCGGACATTAATATCGAACTGAAACGCAATGATACCACCCAGGCAGCCTGGAATTTTATCTATAATAATAAACGGAGCTTTTGGGATAGCAATGCGGATGTCGACGCCTCCATCGGTTGGGAGGGTATGTCGCCGCTCGACAAGGTTGGGCAGGCAAAAAATGAAAATGTGAAGGTGGTATTTTACCAGCGATGGGTATTGATTCCGTGGGTAATCTTATTTGTGATTCTTTTCCTGGGCTTTATTGGCCTGGCCGGCTGGACCAACACCATGAAAGAAGGTGGCGATGGAGGCGCCTATAGCCTTTCGCTTACACAATTGATGTTTTGGACGATCATCGTTATTGGCGGATTTATTTACATCCTGCTGTTAACGGATACGCCCACCGGTTTTAATTCGTCGATCCTGTTAATGTTAGGGATAAGCATCAGTACAACCGGTGCCGCAAGTTTTATTGATTCCCGTTTTAAGCAGCAGGCCGTCTTCAAGCCCACTTCAAATCATTTTTTTAAGGACATCCTGACCTCAGACGGATCCAGCTATAGTGTACAACGTATCCAATCTTTTGCCTGGAACCTGGTCCTTGGTTTATATTTTATTGGGTATACGATTGCCAAAAAAACCATGCCCGAGTTTTCTTCAACATTGTTATTCCTGGCAGGTATTAGTTCGGCATCTTATGTCGGAACAAAAGTGCCCGAGGGCAACGACCTGAAACAACAGCAGCAGCAACAACAATCCAATAGTTTGGGACAGATCCCGAGTGGACAACCAGCTAGCCCGGAAGGCAATGAACCAACCACACCACCCGCAACAGCAGTGGGTTAATAAGCAAGACAATGCAAACACAAGGCAAATTTATTTTAATGACCTTGCAGGAGTTTGAAGGCTACCTGCAAGGCATGGATATTTCCAGGTTAAGGAAAATTACCCATGTACAAACGCATCATACGTGGAGCCCCTCTTACCGGAACTTCAACGGGAGCAACTATTTCGACAAAATGACCAGCATGGAAGCCGATCATATTGCCAGGGGTTTTGGACAAATTGCGCAGCATTATACCACTGTCCCGGACGGTATGATCATAGCCGGACGAAGCCTCGACATTATTCCCACCTGTATAAAGGGCCATAACACTGGCGGTATCTGCATTGAAAACCTTGGCAACTTCGATGCCGGCCAGGACGCTATGAGGCCCGAGCAGCAGGAGACCATTGTGAAGATGAATGCACTGCTGTGCCTGAAATTCAGTTTACCCATTAACTCAACCAGCCTGGTTTATCACCATTGGTTCAGGCAGAGTGATGGTTACCGCGATAACGGAGATAATGATCCAAAATATCTGAATCATAAAACCTGTCCGGGAACTGCCTTTTTTAGCGGCAACAAAGTTGCGGATGCCGAGGCGAATTTCCTTCCGCTGATACAACAGGCATATGATGCATACAAACAACAGGAAATTCCGATCAGCGGACTTACATTCGGTATTGTTAACACAGACCTTTTAAATGTTCGCAGTGGCCCTGGTACTGAATTTCCGCCGGTCAGCCAGCTTAAACGAAATAGCCGCGTTGCCATCCTGGAAACCCAAAATGACTGGGACCGCATTGGGGATAATATGTGGGTTTACTCGGACTATATCGCTTTGGAATCCTGAGCCATTACGTAGAGCCCGTTATTTCCATCTATCACTAAACAACCTAACCGTAAATACCCCATGACCTTATTTTTAATGATTGGTATTCCGATGGTCGTTGTAGGCTTCACAGCCTATCTCGAAAATCGAAGTCTTCGTAGTTCGGCCCTTTGGAAAAACTGGGGTATTCTGCTAGGTATTTATTTAATGGCCGGCTTTATCGGCGCTCTTGTTTCAACAACTGATGAAGATCAGACAGCGGATACGGTAACCACAGGATCCGGACAAAAATATACGATTGCTACGTTGACTGATACAACCAACATCTATACGGATCGCAATTATTTGCTCTTAAAATGTTCCCTGGCCAAAAAATGGAAAGCAGCTTCGATCATCCAGACGACCAATGCAGATAAATATGTTGCCGGCAATCATCATTTTAGCGTCGTTGTCAATCAAAAGCATGCAGCTATTTATGTGATCCACGACAATAGAGCCGAGCAGCCAAAGTCGGGGGGCGTACCTTCATGGCTGTCTCCAAAAAACGGGTTCGTTTTAGAGAAGAACTCCGCAGACCTGGAAACCAGTGACCGTACCCACTATACGGTGTACCGAAAGACGCTGGATAGCGCTGGTCAAATGGTGACATTCGGCGGGAACCTTGCACAAAAGCCCCAATCCAAGAACGACGACGTCAACTGCAGCATGTATTTTGTTCTGATAAGTGCGGCAAGGGAGAATATCGAAAATTACAATGCACTCTGGAAACTTGATGAGGACAGCAAGGACCCCAACCTGTCGCAAATAGATACTATGTCCGCGAATCCGGTGACCAGGCCCTATGATGCACATCCGGCGTGGTCCGTCAAATCGCTCAAGCAAAAACTGGATGATCATCAGCTTTGGATATCTTCCAAAACAAAAGATGGGACCCGTTTGGATTTGAATGATTCAATTATTGATTCGGCAAAATGGATCAAAAACACTGAATTCAAACGCTGCAATTTTTCCAAAGCGGATATGATCTCGCGTACGGTGATTAATTCAAAATTCAAAGGATGCCGTTTCATGGCTACCGAATTGTTCGGCGCCAATCTCCAGAACGACGCTTTTCTTAATTCGCTGTTTAATGATGCGAATTTCAATTCGGCCAACCTGAGTAACTGCAAGTTCCTGGGATCCGATTTCCAGGATGCCAATTTCCTTGGGACACATTTCGACAAGAATACCGACTTCTCTTATTGCGACATGAGCGGCGTTGTTTTCGAACCGGACAGTTTGCCCAATATCCAGGGTATGGCGCTGGCGACGAACCTGGAGTCTATGAGCTATGTGCAAAATCCGAGTGCGCTGATACGCCTGAGGGAAGAACTTAAAAAAGCCGGATTCGACGAAGCGCAGCGAAAAATCACCGCCGCTATTCGCAGACGATGGGATGCACTGAACCCCAATGGTTTGAACAAAAAAGCAAGTTATATCCTGTTTGATTTCACCTGCGCGTACGGTACTGATGCGCTTAGGCCTTTAATCCTCGTACTGATCAATACCTACATTTTCCTGAATATTTATTTGCTGATGTTTTTTGCCGGCTGGCTAAACCTGAAGGTGTATTACACCGAAACTGTTGAAGAAGACGGAAAATACGCGCCGGCAACTTTTGTGATACCCACCAATATTTTCAAAGTAGTGTTTTTGACCATCATTTCGTGCATCTCTATCGGTTTCGGCGAATTTAAGTTTGATGACTGGGTGAAAAGATTGTATGCAAAAGATTATATCATGGAAACCCAGGGAATTACAAGAGTATTGGTGGGCATACAAGGCCTGATAAGCCTCATTCTATTTGCCCTGGCTATCCTGGTGTATTTTGGTGATCCGTTTAATCAGTAACTGCTTTAAGGCAATAAATGCAAAAAGCCCCACGTTTGTGAGGCTTTTTGTGATCCCGCTGGGACCACTCTTTGTCCTATATGTGGCTCATATTAAGCCGTTAATATTTCTCCGGAAATTTACGCCCTTTTTAGACACCTGTTTAAGAAAGAACTATCGTAAAGATTGGAAAATAAATTGACATCGCAAAATTACGGTCAAACGACTTGGCGAAGAAATAATCTAATTGATTAGCTGCTTCGACCGACTTAATCAATTGGATCATTTTGCCGGGGTATATTTCCGCTCTTGATTTTCAGGAAAATGCAATTAACCTGAAAAGTTTCTTGTTATAGTTTGCAAATCTGTTTAGATTAGGCTGCTGATTTGTTGATAAATGAAAACCTATCCTTTTCCAATTAAAAAGCGGGTAAAAG
>JAICXZ010000318.1 GCA_025934475.1 Mucilaginibacter sp.
GGCTGTACAGGATTGCATCAATACCGCAAAGCAGATGAATGTTAAGGTGGCTTTTCTGCCATTGGGCGTTCAGGGCGATCTGGTCAAAAATCCGGAATTAAGGCCCGCGATTGTTGAACGCTTAAAGGCCGTTGGCAAAATGGCTGAAAAAGCCGGTGTTGTCATCGGAATTGAGACTTCGCTTGATGCCAAAGAAGAGCTGAAATTGTTGAAGGATATCGGCTCACCCGCCATCAAAAGCTATTTCAACTTTGCCAACGCAGTAAAGAATGGCAAAGATATAAGCAAGGAACTGGAGATATTGGGCAAAAACGAGATCGTACAGATCCATTGTACTGACGAAGACGGTGTTTGGCTGCAAAACGATACGAAGATCGACCTCAAAAAGATAAAACACACCCTAGACAAAATGGGCTGGAGCGGTTGGCTGGTGATCGAGCGCTCACGCGACGCTAATGATCCGCACAACGTCAAAAAGAACTTTACTGCTAATACCACTTACGTTAAATCAATTTTTCAGTAATCCTGGTAATGAAGCGTTTTTGTATTATATCGATTTGCATTTGTTTGCTTGCAGGCTTTAGTCTGCAGGCATTTGCTGCTCAAATATGGGTGGCAACCAATGGCAATGATGCAAATCCGGGTACAAAGAACGCCCCAAAACATACCATAGCAGCCGCTATTCGTCAGGCGCGCGAGTTGCGCAGACTTAAGGATCCATCAATTGCTGGCGGTATTCACATCCTTATCGAAAACGGCGAGTATATGTTGGACGAGCCACTGTTTATCCGTCCGGAGGATTCGGGTACACCTGCCTCGCCAACGATAATCGAAAACGCGCCCGACGCAAATCCAATGATCAGCGGTGGTGTTTACATTAATAACTGGCGTAAAGTTTCTCGACGGATTCCCGGTTTGCCTATGCAGGCCCAAGGCAGGGTTTGGGAAGCGCCGATACCGCAGGTTGGCGGCAATACTTTGCTGTTCCGGCAGCTTTGGGTGAATGAGAAAAAAGCGGTGCGCACACAAAGTGTTGACGCTTATGACAAAATGAGTCGCATACTGTCAGTGGACAAGCAAAAACAAGAAATATGGATTCCTATCCCAGCGAGCGGTTTACCAAAAGATCCGGGGCAAATGGAAATGGTGATCCACCAAATGTGGGCCATAGCTAATCTGCGGATAAAAACGATCAAAATTGACGGTAATAAAGCCGGGCTCACCTTTTATCAGCCCGAAAGCCATATCGAGTTTGAGCACCCCTGGCCGGCGCCTGTGATCGATAAGGATCATAAGATGAATGGCAATTCGGCATTTTACCTGGTTAATTCATTGGCTTTCTTAGATAAGCTCGGAGAGTGGTATGAAGATATCAAAGCCGGTAAGGTTTATTATTTGCCGCGTAAAGGCGAGGATATGGTGAGCGCCAAGGTAATTGCGCCCTCACTCGAAAAGCTGGTGGAGGTAAAAGGAACTGCAGACAGACCAGTAAGCTACGTTTACTTCAAAGGGATAAAATTTGAAAACACCACCTGGCTCCGGCCGTCAGAAAGCGGCCATGTGCCATTGCAGGCAGGTATGTATTTGCTGGACGCCTACAAACTGAAAATTGAAGGTACACCCGAAAAAAGTGGTCTGGAGAACCAGGCCTGGGTAGGGCGACCGCCTGCAGCAGTGGAGGTTAGCTATGCAAATCATATTGATTTCTCAGGCTGCATATTTACTCACCTCGCTTCGACTGCACTTGATTACACCAGGGGCACACATGACGATGAAGTAAAAGGGAATCTATTCAAAGACATTGGTGGCACAGGTATCCTGGTCGGCGTTTTTTCGGACGAGGGTTTTGAGGCTCATCTGCCTTATAATCCATCTGATTCCCGCGAGGTTTGTACCAATGAGCATATCGTCGACAACCTTGTTGATGACGTTACTAACGAAGACTGGGGATGTGTGGGCATCGGCGCAGGCTATGTAAAAGGCATCAAAATTGAGCACAATGAAGTATGTGATGTTTCATATTCGGGAATAAGTCTCGGTTGGGGCTGGACAAAAGCCGCCAACGCGATGAGCGATAATATTATTCGCGCCAACAAGGTGCATCATTATGCCAAACACATGTATGATGTGTCAGGCATTTATACTTTATCGGCCCAGCCGCGTTCGATTATCGACAGTAACTACGTTGATAGTATTTACAAGGTGCCTTATGCCCACGATCCGCAACATTGGTTTTACCTTTACACCGACGAGGGCTCATCCTTCTTTACAGTAAAAGATAACTGGTGCCCGGCTGAAAAATTTCTCAAAAATGCCAATGGCCCCGGTAATGTGTGGGAGAATAATGGACCGCTAGTGGCCGAAAGCATCAAACAATCGGCAGGTTTAGAAGCCCCTTATAAGCATTTACTGAACGGCATCATAATTAATCCTGGTAACAAGGCGATCAATCATGCAACTCCTTAGAAATATGCAGATGACCACCGAAACATATCATTTGAAACGGGAATTGCGCATTTTGCTTTGTGTGATCACTTTTTCCGTTTTCAGTTTTTCTGAAACCTTCGGGCAAAATCGTCTACCCTCAATAATAGAAATTACCGGTAAGATTGGTTCGAAGCCTGATGCGCATTTACTGACGCCGGTATTAAACGCCTGGCATATTTCAACCACTGCACTATATCAATGGGAAAATCACCTGGTTATCTATAGTTTCATGGATAATCCTGCTAAGCTTGAGAGGCGGGTAGCGAAGCTGTACCCAAACAGCTCATTAAAGATCTACCAGCATCCTTATTACGATTTCGATCGCAAGCAGCGTTGCGACAATAGCGATGTAGCCAAAGAATGGGATAACATCCTACTTACCGCCGATCTGGTGGATAATCCCAAAATGCAGCAGGAATATCTCCAATATCATGCTACCCAATTTAAAAAATGGCCGGGCGTAGCCGAAGGCTTTTGCAATGCTCGTTTCCAGCAATTGCTTGGGTTTAAGAATGGCCGCCAACTGATGCTGGTTATCAGCATTCCAAAAGGGGAGAGCCTCGATAAACTGAACCCGAAAACAACAGAAAATAACCCTCAAATGGTGCAGTGGAATACCCTGATGAAAAAGTACCAGGTGGGCATACCGGGTATAAAACCGGGAGAGGTGTGGGTGTTTCTGAAGCCGGTGAGTAATTTATAATACCAAACAGATCATGTTAAAATTAGGAATATTAGGATTAGGAGAAGGACGCAGCACCATGTCGGCGGCGTTGCAGAGCCCGAAATATGAGTTGAGAATGGTGTGCGACAAGAATATCGAGCTGTGTACACAACGCGGCGAGGAATTCAATTTTCACCGCTATACTACCAACTACCAGGAAATGCTGGACGATCCTGAGATCGACGTAATCGCCATTTACACACCGGATCATCTGCATGCCGAACATGTTAAGCTGGCGCTTTTGCACCATAAGCATGTGGTTTGCACCAAGCCTTTTATCGATGACCTGTCCAAAGCGCAGGAACTACTTGATCTTGCTGAGAAGACAGGCAAAAAAGTATTTATCGGACAGAGCTCACGATTTTTTGAGCCAGCTAAAAGACAGCGTAAGGATTTTGAAGAGGGGCTGATCGGCGACTTGATCACGGTAGAAAGCCATTATCATGCCGATCACCGTTGGTTTTTGGAAAAGCCCTGGGCGCTGGAAAATGCGTTTAAATGGTTGTATGGTGGTTTGAGCCACCCTGTAGATTTTATACGCTGGTATTTGCCGGACATTGAAGAGGTGATGGGTTATGGTATGATCAGCAGCAATGGTAAAAAAGCCGGATTAAAAAACGCCGATACCATGCACTTCATTTTCAAAGCTGCCAACGGCCGCATTGCCCGCGTAAGCGGAGCCTATACCGGCTATACCCAGCCAACCCAACGTGACAGCGGTATGAGCGTGATACTAAGATGCACCGAAGGTGCCTCACAAGCCGATTATCACGAACTCCGATATGCGGTAACCGATAAAACCGGCGAGGAAAAGATCATTTACTGGGGCGATAAGACATTAAAATATTATTACCGGTTTGAGGGCCAAAGTCACCACGCCGGCGAATATCAGAACTACCTCGAATACTTTGCCGACTGCCTCGAAAGCGGCGAAACTGCTTATCCCGATATCAGAGAAGGGATCGGCACAGTTGCGCTGTTGCAGGCAATGGACAGATCGCTGCAAACCGTTGCGCCGGTAAAAATAGCTGATGTTATGAACGAGTATCATTTATCAACCGAACTGCTGAGCGTATGATATTAGCAATGGGGCACCTGGGCCAAAATTTAACGGCACTGGATTATGCCATCGTATTGATCTATGTGGTAATACTCGTTATAATCGGGTACAGGGCCAGCTTTGCCCAAAAGAAAAAGAAGGATGAAACGCTTTTTCTGGCTAATAAATCCCTTGGATGGGCGAGCATCGGCTTTAATATGTGGGGTACTAATGTAGGGCCCTCGATGTTGCTGGCATTTGCCAGTATCGGCTATACCACGGGTATTGTTGCAGTAAATTTCGATTGGTACGCTTTCATTTTCCTGTTGTTGCTGGCAGTAGTGTTTGCCCCAAAGTATCTCGCTGCCAAAGTAAGCACTACGCCGGAGTTTATGGGTAATCGTTATGGTGACTCAACCCGAAACATATTGGCCTGGTATGCCCTTATCAAAATTTTGATCTCGTGGTTGTCGCTGGGGTTATTTGCAGGGGGCTTCCTGGTAAGGCAGATATTGGGCATCCCTATGTGGGAATCGGTTATCGCGCTGGTATCATTTGCCGGGCTATTCACCTTTGCCGGCGGACTTAAAGCCATCGCCAAAGTAAACTTTTTCCAGATGATATTGCTGATAGCTGTATCACTGATGCTCACCATTCTCGGCGTCACCAAAGCAGGTGGTTTATCAGCCGTTTACAACAAAGTGCCTCACAATTTCTGGAACCTCATCCA
>JAICXZ010000194.1 GCA_025934475.1 Mucilaginibacter sp.
AATCCCCTCTCTCATCAAATGAGGTTTTGTTTTCTTTGTTTTCTATCCAAACACCAAAAACGATCGGCTCAAGGCAAAGCAACCAGTGCCTTTGAGATATATCCAAAGTTGTTGTGCCGATTTTGAGATGCACCCTTTCCTTTATCCCGTCGCTGGTCGTTATTGTAGCATACTCCTTGATATCGCCATCCCCGAATATTATTTCTCTGATTTTACTGTTCATTTTTTATAAAATGAATTAATATGAATTCAGATAACGGCTCTATACTGCACATATCAAAATATGGAGCGGACGCCTTTTTAATATTCCTGCGCGAGTAAACATAAACAGTTTGCTGATGTCCTTTATATGCCACATTTTTAGTAAGTGCCTTGTCGGAAATTAACGACCTGACATATTCCCAAAGTTTCCATCGCGGATTTTTTTTATGAAGCGGGTTCAACATAAGTGCAACCAGGTGGCCTCGGGGCTTTATGATTTGTGCGAGGTTCTTAAATAACAGATCAAGATTTTCAATGCAATTAAACACTGCAAAATCCGAAAGTATTGCGTCAACTTTTACGGAAAAGGGAGGTTCGATATGCCAGCCTGCAAAATCAACGGTTTTATTTTCGAGAAAAGTGACGCGATTGATCAATTCCCTATTTTTATACCGGTCAATGGCCTTTTGTCTCATCCCTTCTGATGGTTCACAAAAAATAACATCATATTGATTGCTTACAAGCCATTCCAGGTCGCGCCCGGTTCCTGCGCCAAAATCAAGCACTAATCCATTTTTTACAAGACCTGTAAATTTTTCCCTGACCTTTTTTCTGACCGCCTCATTCGAACGGTCTTCATCCAAAATGGCGTCGTAGTCCTCCGCTATTTCGTTGTAAAAAGCAATATTTTTCCCGTCAGCTTCTGATCTTTCTTTAATGGCAGCTAAAAGCATATATTAGGTTTGTTATATTGAAAATACGCAATAAACTGTTTTGGGGTTGGTTTGCAAACATTTATATTTTTCATCATAAAAAACATCATATCTTTTAGATGATATGCATTTTGTTTTTGTAAGCTACAATTATTCAGCCGATTGCAGTTCGCCGGAAGCTTGGATGGACCGGATCAAAATATATGTAGGTTCGCTGGTGTGTTTAAGTAAAAACCACCTGGTTACGCGGGTTGAACAAATCAATTATGAGGGCCATTATTCACAAGATGGCATCCGGTATTATTTCACGAATTTTCCTAAGAAAACTTACTTTCCCCGTCGGTTAAATCGTTTTGTGAAACATTTAAACCCAGATATAGTGGTAGTCAGCGGATTACATTATCCCTTGCAGGTAATACAACTCCGTTTAACGCTGGGCAAAAAAGCCAGGATCATGGCGCAAAATCATGCTGAAAAACCATTTACAGGCGTAAAAAAATACTTTCAAAAACTGGCAGACCGGTGTATTGATGCATATTTATTCGCGTCGCGGGATATGGGCGTTGAATGGGTAAAAAAGGGTAACCTGGCCTCGGCCGACAAGATACATGAAGTGATGGAGGTGTCATCCACCTTCTTGCCGATGGATAAAGCGCAGGCATTAGGCCACACACACGCCAAAGGCAGCCCGGTCTTTTTATGGGTAGGGCGCCTGGATGCCAATAAGGACCCGCTAACAGTGGTGAGGGCATTTTTGAGATTTACCTGTGTACACCCCGAAGCCCGGCTATATATGATCTATCATACCGAACAGTTGCTTACGGGAGTGAAGGATTTACTGGCACGATTCGATCCCAATAAGACTGTGACGCTAATAGGCAAAATACTTCATACCAACCTTCAATCCTGGTATAGCAGCGCCGATGTCATCCTGTCGGGTTCTTATTATGAAGGCAGCGGCACGGCAGTTTGTGAGGCTATGTCGTGCGGCTGCATGCCGGTAGTTACCGACATTCCTTCTTTCAGGATGATCACCGATAATGGCACTTGTGGTTTGCTTTATAAACCCGGCGACGAGGAAGGCTTGCTCTCCATTTTAAAAAAAATCCCTTATATGGATATCGCCGAAAAGCAAAAACTAGCCATAGAATATTTCAAAAGCAATCTCTCGTTTGAAGCAATCTCAAAAAAGATTCAGGATATTGCCGAATCTTTATAATCGAAGAGTTTCATGATCGCTTTGGCACTATCCTTTGCCAGGTAGGGTGCAACCGGAATATACCTCGCCTGAGTATCATTCAATAGCTCTTCAACCGTTGCAACCATACAGTCGAGCGAATCTGCGATATGCCAGTTTTCAATATCAGCCTGCATCGGCCGAACGAAACTGACAACATGAGCCCCGGCATTCAGCGCTTCCAGGCATACCGTGCTAAAACCCTCATATTCGGATGGGTGCACAAAAACACGGGCATGTGACATCAGGTTCAAAACCTGTGCGTGGGGCAGTTCTCCCACCAACATTATGTTGTCCTCAAGGTGGAGTGCGCTAATCATGTTTTGTAACGACATCTTTTCAGGTCCGTCGCCGCAAATTACGGTGCGAATATCAGGAAAAAGCTTGCGCAGTTCATCTACCAGGTTAATCAGCAGATCATATCGCTTTAAGGGTATCAGGGAACCGGCGCCCAATATGTCAATACCGCGTTCTTGGGCAGCATCAAATGTTATCGGATCGATACCCACAGGGATAATTTGGGCAGGCCGAATATTATAATTCCGGTCAAATTCAGCGGCTACGAAATCAGAGATGGCAATAAGATTTTCGGCCCCTGGCTTGATACGTGAAATAAATTTGTTGCCAGACCTGGCGTCCTGGCCTAATGTCCACCCATAGTATTTTAGCTGATGCTTTCGGGCGAACCGGGCTGCAATCAGCGTACATTCACCTACCCAGAAACTTAGCAGTCCGACAAGCCTGTGTTCTCTTTTCAATCGCCGCAACATTTTCCAGATTCTTATCCAGGTGACTAATCGGAGAAGCTTTCGCCTGTAGTAACCTGCAAATGTTATCACTGTTACGTCATGCCATTGGTATTCAGCTTTGAAAAAGGGATATTCAAACGCCAAAACAATAATATTCAGCTCGGGATAGTTCTTTTTTAGGTTTTTTATAAATATCTGTTGGGCGGGTAAACAGGTACTGTCGGCTTCATCTTTCGGGAAGCCCGGGCTTAGGATCACCAGGGTATCAGGCTTGCTCATCGATGGAAATTATCTTGTTACAGTAAGCTAAGCTCGACTTATTATGCGTGATGAACAAGATCATTTTACCCCGCGAAGCTATCTGCTGCAATTTTTCAAGGATCAAATTTTCCGATTCCTGATCCAGCTCGCCAAATGGTTCGTCCAGGATGAGGATGTCGAAGTCATGATATAGCGCACGCGCCAGCATCAATCGCTGCCTTTGACCGCCACTCATGTTTTTGCCATTTTCGGTCACTAAAAAATTGATGCCTTCAGGATATTGGGCCAACAATACATCCAGACCACAAAAGGCGGTTATGTCATTAAGCTTCCTTTCGTCAAATCCATCCTCCTGCAAAGCAATATTCCGGGCAATTGTGTCATGAATCAGGAACGGCTGCTGCTTGATGTATGAAATACGATTCCAGTAATTACGACGGTCGGCTGCTGTTTGGATATGACCGTTGATCGAGAAGATGCCGTCCTGCTGAGCGATGAAGCCTAGTAGTAAATGGATCAGCGTGGTTTTGCCCCGACCAGAGCCTGAAGATATTCCGATAAAATCACCAGAATTTGCTTCTAAATCTATTCCGGCTAATATAGGTTGACTGTTGTAACCGAAATGAATCTTATCCAGGCGAATGGATTTAATATGTTCGCCACTTCTTATCGCCGCGTTCTCTTTCGGAACGATCGCGGCTAAATCGCTCAATACAAATTCGTAGGTTTTCATCTGCCCCGCACTGTTCAAAATCTTAACAATCCCAGGGATAATCTTGTATGCCGCGGCTACGAAAATGCCTATCGTTAGCAGATCAACGGCCGCACCAGGTGCTGACCATTTATTGATCACGATCAGGATAAAAAATCCGAACACGGCAAATATTTCGATAAGTCGTGACGGCAGGCTTTGCAGAATTTGCTGTGTCTGGATATTATGATTCAGCTGTTCTTGCTGCTTGATATAACGATCGACAAAAAATTCGTCTTTATCGTAAATATTGCTTTCAACATATCCCGCCAGAGCTTCTTTAAGGGTTTTGAGTGTTTCGGTGCTCGTTCTTTTAATGTTCTGACGAATCCGTTTTAAACGACTTTTCAATATCCAGCCGAGTATTGCCACGGCAGGTGTGAGTAGTAAAAAGAGTAGAAGAAATAAGCTGGTACGGTAGATTAGTATCGCAATCACCGTAAAAAGAACCAAAACGCTTTGGGTGACTATCTGTTGCAAATTGGTGAGGATGTAAGTGCTGAACTCTATAGGCTGCTGGGTGATTTTGTAAATATGCGCCGACGAATCTATGTTGACATATTTGAGATAGTCCTCGCGTAGGTAATGATAGATGTTGCGCTTGGATAAGCGGGATGCCACGCCGTAAATAAAGCGATATTCAGAAGCCGAGATCCAATATGCAATAATATTTTTTATACCGAACAGTACAAAAAATAAACCCGCCAATAAGATCGAATTTTGATTCGCCAGCGAAGACGGCAAAAAAGACAGATAAGGCAATCGCGCATTGCTGATATAAAAATTGATGACCAGCACCATTGCACCCAGGAAAGCAATATCCAGCGCGCTGATAATGACGTCAAGAACGCAAAGGAGATACAATCGCCCCCGTTCTTTTTGATTAAGTATGTGGAGAATACCCCGTAAAAATCTGGTCAATGGTTAATTGAATGATTCAGCAAACAGTTATGGGGATACGATAGTGAGGCTAGTGATGGTTGCCTGGTTTGTCTGAACTAAGATTCACAGGATTTTAAGATGATAAGATTTTTTGGGGAAAATGAACAAGCCGATCTTATCATCCTGTAATCTTATAAATCTTAGTTCTTAATAAGGAGAAGGGCTCGTCGCTGTCCATCCGCCATCCACCACCAGCGTCTGGCCCGTTATGTGCCTTGATTCAGGCGAAGCCAGGAACAAAACTGCGTTGGCTACATCTTCTACTGTCGCCGGCCGGCCCATTGGCGTTAAATGCGACCAGGTTTTTTCGTAATCCTTGTCTTCCAAAGTGCGCTCCGTCATGGTAGCGCCGGGGGCAACGGCATTGATCGAAATTTTAAGTGGCGATAGCTCAAGCACCAGCCCCCTGGCAAGCATTTGAAGGCCGGCTTTGGTTATTCCGTAAGGTACTAAATGGTTGTGCGCCTGTAGTCCGGTTACTGACGACATCAGCACGATACTACCACCGCTCCCCTGCTTTTTCATTTGAAGTGCGGCCTTTTGAGCCAGGAAAAAGCTTCCGAAAAGGTTGAGGTTTACGACCCTTTGGAGGGCTTCCGGTTTAAACTCGAGGAAGTCGCCGTATTCGGTAATGCCGGCATTGGCAACAATGATGGTCACAAATCCAAATTTGAGAACAGCGGTATCTACCATCTTTTGGATAAAATCGATATCAGAAACATCGCCCGCCATAGGGTGACACTTTCCGCCCAACGCATTAATAACCGACGCAGCCCTATCAGCCAGCGCGGCATCAATATCATTCAAAAGAACTGCAGCGCCCTGCATGGCCATTTGACGTGCGATTTCGAAGCCTATGCCCTGGCCGGCGCCGGTGATGATAGCTGTTTGGTTGGTGAATCGGTTATCCATATTTTAAATTATTGCGAGGCGCAAGGCAGTTGGCGGAGGGCGAAATATACGTCACGCGCCAACCGCCATGCACCTCCCCACTCAATGTGAATCCTTATGTATCTCGCTTCCGCTTCCCCCCTTCAAAAAGCTGAGGTCGGCGCCAAGATGTGCCTGCTCTACGTGTTGCTGGTAAAGATAAACATATCCACGGGTTGCCATATCGGCGTTTAATTGCAGCTGTCTTTTGCGTTCAGCTATCTCTTTGTCGGAAAGATCGACGTTTAAAGCACCTTTGGCAACGTCAAGGCTAATAATGTCCCCGTCCCTAATCACGGCTAGCGTACCGCCGGCAGCTGCTTCTGGTGATACATGCAGCACAACTGTTCCGAAACCTGTACCGCTCATGCGGCCGTCAGAAAGGCGCACCATGTCGGTCACGCCCTTGTCTAATAGCTTTTTAGGGATAGACATATTACCTACCTCCGGCATGCCGGGATAGCCTTTAGGGCCAACGTTTTTCAAAACCATCACACAGCTTTCGTCAATATCCAGATCAGGGTCATCCACACGGGATTTATAATCATCAATATTTTCAAAAACGACCGCCCTACCTGTATGCTTCATCAGCGCTGGTGTCGCGGCCGATGGCTTGATCACCGCCCCATGCTCACAAACATTGCCCTTAAGAACACTGATACCCGCTAATTTATTAACCGGCCTATCAACCGAAGCAATCACATCGCGGTTATAGCATTCTGC
>JAICXZ010000636.1 GCA_025934475.1 Mucilaginibacter sp.
TCGTTTAACTCTCTGATGCATTTATGATAGGTTGCTATCGATGCGATATGCGAGCAGGCCATTAGACCTGCCCGGGTTACAGGAAAGGGACTGCTGAAACCGTTCCTTTGGAAATATATAAATAAAGCAGTGAATAAACTGATATGTGTCGCCATCAGGCGTTCATCATTACTCATGCGTTTGATCCATATCCCGTAGTCAGCCATTTGAGAAATAACATTCTTTTGCATTAGCGTTGGTTCCCTTCCAGTATCTTGGTAATGTCTTCCAGCTTATAATACATCATCCCGCCAATTTTGGTGTATCGCAGGGTTCCATTGATCCTTAGGTTCTGTAGGGTGCCTGGAGAGATGCTGAGCATCTTACGCACTTCATTGCTTTTGAGCCATTGCTTAGACTGGCCAGCGCCTGGCTTGATTATTTCCCTGATGTCGTTAAGTAATTCGGTTTTGAAGTTTTTTAAATCTTCTTTGGTTAATAGTTCCACATTCATAAAATAGATTTATAGCACATTAATAATTTTGATATTCGGCCATGCCCGGAAAGGGATGGCTAAGCTCGTTGCAAAGGATTATAGAAGACCAGCTGGTTTTACACCAAAGCAAATTTAAATATTTGTTTTGATAAATTAAAATACATCAAAACTTATGCTACATTTGTAATTCAAGAGCACACATTAAATTTGATCACCCTTGACCAATATTGAGATAGACAGCTGCCTTCTAAGTTTTGAAAAGCATTCAAAAGCAGCTAAAAGGTGCTGAAATTAATTTTTGAAAAAAACTAAAGTAAATTGAAGATTACCTACAAAACCTATTTCAATAACCGCTTAAAGCAGGTCAACTTTCATGGTACGACAACCTACCCGCTATATGTGCAGGTAACTTTCGCCAGGAAAACACACTTTTTTAAAAGCTATTATTTCGAGCTGTTTGCGAAAGAGCGGTATTCCCTTAAAATCCCGGGAACCAGTATCGCAGAGGGCCCGGGCATTCTTCAGGTGATTAGTCTGGAAACTGCGGTTATAAAATTTATCGCAGAAAAACATCCGGACGATTTTTCACTTGACCTTTTTAAAAAAGAGTATGACTATTACAGTAAAGATCTGTGTGATGAAATGGAAAACGGGTTTATAGATTACTTGTATACCTTTTTTTATGATGAAGGTCAGCCGGCGCTGGCAGAAACGATAAAAACAGGCAGTAAACATGCCGTTGCCTACGATTTAGTGAGAGATTTGAAGGGCGTCCTCAATAAAATCATTGCCGATAAGCTCATAGCAAACTCGTTTTACTATGCACCGCCCTATTTACCGATTTACGGTTTTATGAAAGAAGCTAAAAGATGGCCTCTGCTATGCCTGACCAGGAAGGAATGGGAACTGGCTGAAACAAAAAAAGCATTTGAGTTATACGTTAAAAGTCATTACCCAGAGGTGGATGCTGAGAAGGTGATTAAACAAATTGATCATTATCGGCCGAAAGCAGAATAATAGACATTAATAGATCGATAAAATAAGCTAATGAACAGGATTTGCCTTATTCAACGGTTAAGCAACCAAAGTGTTAAACCGGGCAAAGCATCAAGGCCCCCGATCCTATCATCGGGGCTTGCTATAGCCTTGATGCTTTGTCCCGGTTTGGCCTACCTTCGCGATGCCGGTGAATGAAGGAAGATATTTAAAGGCGCGGGAAGGAAAAGGGTGTTGTGAGTGGGCGAACAACTTCCTTTTGCGGGTCAGGAAAAGCTATTTTTACAATGCAGCCTCGCGGAATGTAAAAATGGCTTTCCCTGATTGGGGTGTTACCGACCCCGCCTATACCCCAAGTCCTGGTCCTCGTCATTATCTTCACCCTTGGATTTATCTCTAAAGCGGCCGGCGATATTAATAATGGTTAGTTCAAGGTCGGCGGGGAGATTACTGCTGAGATAAACAAGTTGTTGATTTTCAACATTCAATAAACATCTAAACTTGCCAGGAACTTTTGACCCATGAATAATCTCCAGCTTATCAAAGTGACTGGCAAAACGCTCAAGATATTGCAGACCTTCATTAAAATTTAACACGATATTTTTATTGTCTACAAAATGACCGCCATTTAACACTCTTTTGTTCACCCTCGACATGGATTGTTCAATACTATCCAAAGTCAAATAGAGCAAACTTGTGGTATAGCCCCGTCGCTTAAATTGGGCGACGATATCCACCAATCCTTCATCTCTAAAATTGGTTTCTAAAGTAAAATGCTGTTTTAGCCTGACCGCTTCGTTAGCCTGCTTAAAAAATTCCTGGGTCGCTGTATCATACACCTGTTTCTTAGGCATACTAGGTGATTGGGCCTCTATGCGGGCAATAACTTTGTCCACGTCAAAGATAACGGCACCGGGTTCCGAAAAATCCCTGGAAAAAGTCGACTTCCCTGCACCATTCGGCCCCGCGACATACAATAGTTGCGGGTTATTTGACATAAGATCAAAGGATTTTTACCAAGTGTTCTTTTCCGGCACCATCGATCCACATCAATTCTTTTCTGTCACGGTATTCGTGCACTGCATGGGCCGTTGTCGGACAATTTATTGGATCGTAATACGTCAGGTAGCTGTTTTTCTCAAACGCTTCCCGTTTAATTTTTTCATAGGTTGGACGAAGCCTTTCTGTCAATTCTTCGTCCGATAATTCGAAGACGGAAACTAAGCGCAAATCTTTAACGGTTTTACTGCTCATGCTTTGAAGTGTTCTCATGCAAATATAGTTATTTAGTAAAATGAAGTTTTCGTGGGTTCTTAGGTTTTTATAATTCATTTATTAACAAACACCGGCTTTAAATTTCTCTTTTAATAGCGCCATATCCCGGCTGACTTTCATGTCTAATATTTTAGCATAGTGCTGCGTGGTTTTGATATTAGTATGCCCCAACATTTTTGACACTGATTCGATAGGCACACCATTGGATAAAGTCACCGTGGTTGCAAAGGTATGCCGGGCGGTATGGTAAGTAAGTTCTTTATCGATGCCGCAAACGCATGCTATTTCTTTCAGATAAGCATTCATTTTTTGATTGCTGGACACCGGTAA
>JAICXZ010000454.1 GCA_025934475.1 Mucilaginibacter sp.
AGCGCCGTTAGAATCAATGTGATAAGAGCTAACTTTTTCATCGCTGTAAATTTTCCTTGAGGATGCAGCGCTTCATACATTTCCATAACCGACTGAAAAATTTTATTTTGCCCAACCAATGAAGCTTTTTAAAAGGAGCGTTAAGCCTGCTAATATTGATGACGACGGGTTGATAGAAAACTACCGCAATGGTGGCGATCTGGCGGTATTAGGCAGCCTTTTTGAAAGATATATGCCTATGATATACGGCGTTTGCCTCAAATATCTTAAAGATGAAGAGGGTGCAAAAGACGCAGTTATGGGTATATTTGAAGAACTAATAATAAAAGTTAAGCAACACGAGGTAAAGCAATTCAGGAGTTGGGTGTATGTGCTCAGTCGCAATTATTGCCTGATGCAGCTCCGCGCCGGCAAAAAGATGGAGGAAATATCTCCGGACGAGGTTATGGAATCTACACCTTTTTTGCATCCTGAAGAAAACAATAATAAAGAAGAAGCTTTAAAAGCTTTAGAACGATGCATGGAGCGACTGTCGGAAGGGCAGCGGCAAAGTGTACAACTTTTTTATCTTGAAGAGAAGTGCTATAAAGAAGTGGCTGAAATAACCGGCTACACCATGAACGATGTAAAAAGTTATATCCAAAATGGAAAGCGTAACCTAAAGATCTGTTTGGAGAAGAATAGTGAGCAAGCATAGGGACGACATAATGCAAATAAAAAAATACCTGGCTGGCGAGTTGGATGCCCGTGCTATGCATAGGCTGGAGCGCCGCGCATTGGACGATCCATTCCTGGCAGCCGCGCTCGAGGGTTACCAGGGCATAAACAAAGATCAGCAGCATAACCTGGCCGATCTTACCACCCGGCTACAGAATCGTGTCCAGGACAATGTAAAACGGATGATACCCTGGGGGCCGCTCTCTATTGCTGCTTCTGTGCTCGTGGTTATCGGTATCAGCATATGGCTGTTGACTCGAAATAGCACGACAGAAAATAAAGCTATCGCGAATAACCTTACTCAATCAGAGAAACCTCAGCAACCTGTTGTTTCCGCGCCGGCGACAACGATTTCTGGAAAGCCATCGGATTCAATCAGCTCTGCTGTTGTTAAAGAAAAAAGTAACCAATTGGCGCAAAATGCTCCGCCACCGCCGGTCAACGAGCTTACTCCGGCATTAAAATCGGGCGCTGATCAGGCTTTCCAGCAACCAGCGGCACAATCTGTGATAGCAGATACCGTGACCGTTCGCAAGCCAGCGGCAGCAACCCCAACAAGTTCTCAAAGCTCCGAGACCATTGCAAGTGCCAATGCTGTTAAGGCGCAGGATAAGCAGGTAGCCACAAACTCGCTCAACGAGGTTGTTGTTGCCGAACCAAGCGCAACTTTTAAATCAACGCCGCAAAATGCCGATGTGGCAAAAAAAGCGCCTTCAAACTTGCCTACCTTATTGCAAAGCAAGGTTGATGGGCTCGATGTAAAGCCTGCCAATAAAAATTTGAACGGGATCGTGATGGCAACTAACGGTACGCCATTGGCTGGCGCTGTTGTAAAAATGGCTGGCACTAACTTCGGAGTTATTACTGACGAGAACGGCCATTTCGTGTTGCATGATGTCCCCGAGAAAAAAGGCAGCTTGACCGTAGGCTATATTGGTTATAACACCAAAAAAGTGAGTGTTAATGGCGACGATTCCGTCAGCATAGCGCTTTCACCTACTAAAAATGGATTTAATGGCATGGCTGATGACCAGGGATCGATGGCTTCAAAAAGATCTGTGGACGCTCACCCTAAAACCGGCTGGAAAGCTTTTAATAGTTACCTAAGCAAAAATGCGGTTTCGCCCGACGGACAAACTGGCAAGGTAAACCTATCATTCATTGTCGACGGACAGGGTAATCTAAATGATTTTAAGGTGCTGACCGGCGTAAGCACAGCAACAGACCAAAAAGCAATCGACCTGGTAAACAAAGGCCCGGCATGGCTTGGAAACGCAGACGGCCAGCCCCACGAGGTGAAACTGACCGTCGAATTTAAGTAGAGAATTAGTTTGAATTGCCGGTTGCTTTCTCGGCAAACGAGAATACTTTCTGCATCAGCGGCGTTGAACGCGCGCCGATATTTTGCCTGATGTTCAGTTCTTCCTGAGCGATTTTGATAAATAAGCCGTCGATAGTTTTTTGGGTTGCATAGTCGGAAATATCCGGGTTCATGTGCTTTACAAAAGGTATTTTATTGTATTCTTTGGCAGCGGCTCCCCAATATTTGGTAGCCCCCACTTTATTTAAACTGGCTTGTATCACCGTTTTAAATTGTGCGGTTAGTTGTGCTGTGGTATTCGCCCTGAAATATTGCGTTGCTGCATCTTTTGGACCAAGCAAAATGTTGCTCACGTCTTTTAATGTCATCTTTTTAATGGCCGCGATAAAGATAGGTTTGGCATCTTTGGTTGCGTTCTCAGCGGCACGATTTAATGATAGGATCACTTTGTCGCACAGGTCATTTAAGCCAACATCACGTAGTGCCTGCTCCGCATCTTTCGCCTCGGGCGGAAACAATATCTTTACTTCGGCATCACCGAAAAAGCCGTTCAGAGCCGAAAGTTTATCGGCGCTTTTGGCGGTTCCTTGTTGCAGTGCCTGCTTCAGGGCGCTGCCGATCTCAAAGGTGGATGGGCCATCCTGTATCGTCGCTACAGGGGCGGGCATGTAATAGTCAAAGCTGGAAAGGGAAATGCTTAGGGCTAAAAGGGACAGGAGTAAAAACGTTCTTTTCATAGGGCAAAATTTAGTAAAAGATATGTCTTTATAAAATAATCGATCGGCTGAAAACCTTTCTGACGTGGATTGTTTAGTTATAAACCTGATTATCAATCTCAAAACTTGTGGTCATGAACTCGATTTACAAACTGTCATTATTGGTTTTTATTGTCGTATCAACCTCATTTAAGACATCTATGAAACTAACTGTAACAAGTCCTGATTTTAAGGACAATGGTATGATTCCCTCTAAATTCACCTGTGAGGGCGAACAGGCAAGCCCTGCTTTGGATGTCAGCGGCACACCTGCTTCGGCAAAGTCGCTGGCTCTTATAGTGCACGATCCTGATGCTCCTTTAAAAGGTGGTTTCACGCACTGGGTAATGTGGAACATAGCTACCGATGGTAAGATCGCTGAGAGTTTTAAAGGCGCCGACCAGGGATTCAATGGCGCGCACAAGAATGGCTATATGGGTATGTGTCCGCCATCGGGCATACACCACTATCATTTCAAAGTTTATGCGCTCGATACTAAACTAACCGTTGACAAAAATACCGACAAAGCCGGACTGGAAAAAGCAATGACCGGCCACATCGTTGCCGAAGGCGAGCTGATAGGTTTGTACCAGAAAGCAAAGAAGTAGCTTACCTTGCTTATGAGATCAGTCTTAATAAACTGAATATCCCCGCTGCGATCAGTGCAGAGATAGGGATGGTTATGATCCATGCCCATATCAGGTTAATAGAAACGCCCCATCTTACAGCCGAGAGTCGTTTGGTGAGCCCAACCCCCATAATGGAGCCGGTGATGGTATGCGTGGTTGATACCGGAACGCCGAGGCCGGCTGTGAAAAGCAGCGTAATTGCACCAGCAGTTTCGGCGCTCATACCCTCTAGAGGAGTCACCTTGGTGATCTTGGTACCCATGGTTTTAACAATTTTCCATCCACCCGACAACGTTCCCAGCGCTATTGCCGAGTAACAAGCCAGTGGAATCCACGCTGGCATCGGGTCACCGTTGTGGATGATATGCGTAGTAAACAGCGTAGCGTATAAAATACCCATCACCTTCTGCGCATCGTTGCCGCCGTGCGAAAAACTTAATGCTGCCGACGATACCATCTGCCCGCGTTTGAACCATTTTTCGGCTGTAGATGGCCTGGCTTTCTTGCAAATATGCAGCACAATTATCGTTACAATATAGGCTATGATAAGGCCCATAACGGGCGCCAGAACAATGTAGGCCATTGTAGTGAGCACCAGTTTCATGTTAACGGCGCTGATTCCATTTGCACCCATATAAAGTGCATTGGTG
>JAICXZ010000467.1 GCA_025934475.1 Mucilaginibacter sp.
ATAGTCAATTTTAAAATACCATCGGTATAATCAGCTTCAATGCGTGATTGATCGGCAGTTTCAGGCAATGTGAATGAGCATACAAATGAGTTGTAGCTGTATTCGCGTTTGCTGTATTTCTTGCTTTCGTCAACATTTTCAGTCTTCTTTTCAGCAGAAACGCTTAATACGTTTTTATCCAGGCTGATCTTGAAATCTTCCTTCTTCAAACCGGGAACGGCCAATTCAATGTGGAATTCGTTTTCGGTTTCGGCAATATTTACGGCCGGTACTTTATTCAGGAACCTTTCGTTAAGAAATGAATCGTTGATGATTGAATCAAATACATCGCTGAACCATGGGTTAACTGCGCTTTTCTGTCCGTTGTTAAATTTTACGAGTGTCATATTTATATCCTCCAGAGTTTATTATTTTTTAGTTTATTAACTTCGTCGTTCATAGATCAACAGTTATACCACGGGGCAAAAAGCCCGCTTTTGAGACAAAATGTCTTATCTGTTTTGATTTATACCGACATATTGACATAAAATGAGTGAAAATCTTGCAGACTATAAGTTTCGAACCCCTATTCCGATCCGCTTTTCAGATCTCGACTTCTATGGGCATGTGAACAACGCGATATATTTAACCTATTTTGAGATTGCCCGTTCCGATTACTGGCGGGAGGTGGTAAAGTGGGACTGGAACCACAACGGCATTATCCTGGCAAAGTCGGAAGTGAACTACCTGAAGCCTATTACAAGGAATGATCAGATAGCCTGTTATATACGTACCACTCGTATCGGCAACAGCAGTTTTGATGTAATGCATGTGCTGGTAAAGATTACAGACGAAGGCGAAGAAATTTGCACCACCGGCAAAACGGTCTGCATCAGCTACGATTACAGCATACACAAACCGGTTAAAATCCCCAAAGAGCAACGCGACCGTATGATCGCCTACGATGAACCGGGCTTGATCTTAAATACCAATTAAATGTGCGGATGCGTTGATGTGCAGATGTACAAATTATTTGTGTGATTTGACAAATATGGAGCCGCTAAGAATCTTATTATCTATCAAATCCTTTAATCGTGTTCAAAATATCTTCCCCGGATTTAATATTCCATTCGGATCAAACACCTTTTTGATACCCTTCCAAAGCTCGAAATGCACATTGGAGAATTTGATGGGCATATATTCTTTTTGAACGAGGCCGATGCCATGTTCGCCGGAAAGTGTTCCGCCTAGTGATACGGTTAGTTCAAATACCTCGCGGATGCCGTCTTTGAGTTTATGATGCCAATCTTCATCGCTCATGCTGCCTTTGATGATGTTAGTATGCACGTTACCATCGCCGGCATGTCCGTAGCAAATTGATTCGAAGCCATACTTCTTACCTATTTCCTTAATGCCTTTGATCAGCTGAGGCAAAGCAGCGCGTGGCACTACTGTGTCTTCTTCCTTATAGATAGTATTGGATTTGACAGAAACAGCCATTGTGCGACGCATGCGCCATAGTTCTTCTTTTTGTGCTGATGAATCAGCAAACAATACATCTTTGCAGTCAAATTCTTCCAAAACGGTATTTATCTTTTCGCAATCGGCGAAGATCATATCCAGGTTGGTGCCATCAACCTCAATCAGCAAAAATGCCTCGATACCATCTTTCAGATCAAAATTGAGATGATCGTGCTCGATTACCCACTCCACCCCTCTCCGCTCCATGAATTCAAGAGCCGAAGGAACTATGCCCGCTCTAAAGATCGCAGATACTGCTGCACAAGCTGCTTCGTTGCTATCGAACGAGGCAAGCATCAGCGCATCCTGGGTTGGGCGCGGAATAAGTTTAGTGACAATTTTGGTTATGATACCCAAAGTGCCTTCCGAGCCGATCATCAATTGCGTCAGGTTATAGCCAGAAGCGTATTTGAGCGTGTTGGCTCCTGTCCAGATGATATCACCGTTGGGTAAAACGACTTGTAGGTTCAAAATATATTCGCGAATGGTACCATATTTCACCACCCTTGGCCCGCCCGAACCATGCGAAACATTTCCGCCGATGAAACAGCTGCCTTTGCTGGCTGGATCCACCGGGTAAAGAAGTCCTTTTTCGGCAACCGCGTCCATAAACACTTCAGTGATCACGCCCGGCTCAACAGTGGCTTGCAAGTTGTCCGTATCGATGTTAAGGATATGGTTAAAACGTTCCATCGAGATCAGTAAACCTCCTTTTATAGGTAATGCTCCTCCGCTCAATCCTGTTCCTGCTCCCCTTGCCGTTACGGGAATATAGTGCTCATTACAAAGTTTTAACAGCGAAGATATTTCTTCGGCCGATTTCGGCTTTACAGCAACTTCCGGATAATAAGCCAAGTCTTCGGTCTCATCGTGGCTATAAGGTTTTAAATCGGCATGATCAGTAACCACGCCATCACCGCTAACAATCGATTTGATGACCGATAATATATCGCCCGTTATTTTATTAAATTCCATCTCAGGGTTTATTATAGGTAATGGTAACGCTTGAATAGTCGACTTTACCTTTCAGCGGCGGATTCAGCTTTTTGATGGTGACCGTTGCCCGGTCGATATAAGGATACTCGTTTTTGATCGCATCAATAACAGTCTGGCCGAGAGTTTCTATAAGTTTTTTGGTTTTTTTCATCTGCTCAGCCGCGATATTATACAACTGCTCGTAATTTACAGTATTGCTGATATTGTCTTTATGCAGGCCGCCTTCGGGCTCAAAATCAACCGATATATCTACTACAAACCGGCTGCCCAATAGTTGTTCCTCCGGATAAAACCCATGTTTGCCAAAAAATTCGGCGCCATGTAATGCGACTGAGATCATGGGGCTAAGTTAGTTGATTGAGTTGAATAAGTTAGTTGAGTTAATTAAGTTGAATCGTTGTTTAAATTGATCTAACCGCTTTTCTTTATGACTTTCGCGACTTTCGGACTCTAAAAGAACCACTTAACCCAATCAACCATTCAAGCCAATCAACTTAAAAAACTATCTTTGCCGCACCAATTATTCTTCTCATGGCAAAAACTGATCTCTATGAAGCTCCGGATTATTTCCTTGTGGACGAGCTGCTTACCGACGAACATAAACTGATACGCTCAACCGTACGCGATTGGGTAAAAAAAGAACTGAGCCCTATTATTGAGGACTATGCTCAGCGCGCTGAATTCCCGAAACAATTATTAAAAGGTCTTGCTGAAATAGGCGCTTTCGGACCGACGATCCCTGTTGAATACGGGGGCGCTGGTTTGGATTATATGTCCTATGGCATCATCATGCAGGAAATTGAACGCGGCGACTCAGGCATACGCTCAACTGCTTCTGTACAAGGCTCACTGGTGATGTATCCTATTTACGCTTACGGATCTGAGGACCAGCGGAAAAAATATCTTCCCAAACTTGCCACAGGCGAACTCATGGGCTGCTTTGGACTCACCGAACCCGATCATGGCTCCAATCCGGGGGGCATGGCCACCAACATTAAAGATGCCGGTGACCATTATATCCTCAACGGCGCCAAAATGTGGATATCCAACTCCCCTTTTGCGGATATCGCGGTGGTTTGGGCCAAAGATGAAAGCGGCAAGATTCGCGGGATGGTGGTTGAGCGCGGTATGGAGGGTTTCTCGACGCCGGAAACGCATAATAAATGGTCGTTACGTGCCTCCTCTACCGGCGAACTGGTGTTTGACAATGTTAAGGTTCCTAAAGAAAATATTTTACCAAATGTTTCAGGTCTGAAGGGGCCGCTCGGCTGTCTTAACCAGGCGCGTTATGGTATTGCCTGGGGTGCTATCGGCGCGGCAATGGATTGCTATGATACGGCACTTCGTTATTCAAAAGAGCGCGTTCAGTTTGGCCGCCCGATCGGTGGTTTCCAGCTGCAGCAAAAGAAGCTGGCCGAGATGATCACCGAGATCACTAAAGCACAGCTTTTAGTTTGGCGCCTGGGTACTTTGAAGAATGAAAATCTTGCTACTCCGGC
>JAICXZ010000671.1 GCA_025934475.1 Mucilaginibacter sp.
AATAGCGAACGCCGAAGTGTTTTTACTTCATTATTCGACATTCAGTATTCGATGTTCGATATTTTTTTATTTCTCAAAGGCTTAACTTAATCGCATTAAGAAGACTCCGGCAGAGATAGAAATGCTTAAAATTGAAGGAGTGCCGTTCGGACGGCACTCCCTTGTTTTGTTACGAACCTGTTGCGGCATCTCTCAGCGCTCTGATTTCATCGTGAGCAGCATTGATATCTGCCGATTGCCTCACCACGGTGTCTCGTGAATCAACCGGAAGGTCAGGATCGGCGAGTGCGTCGCGATATGCTTTCTTAATGGCATCCTCGCCGCGCTCGGCTTCGTCCAAAATTCCTTCGCGGTCGTTGTTGCCAAATAGCGATTTTACATCTATCCACGCACGGTGCAGCGAACCCGATGCACTTGTTCCGGTTTCTACCTCACCACCCCGGCTGGCTACCAGGGCCGATAACTCCTGCGAAAACTGACGGCTCTGCTGGCTAAAACGCTGAAATAACTCCTTTAGGTCGATATTTGGATCCTGGATATTGGTCATTGCTTTTTCGAATCCCGCGACGCGGTCATTGTTGATCTCGATCAGATCATTTAATACATGCACTTTTTCTGTAGTTTCCATAAAATAGATTTTGTAAGAAAAATTGCAAGCACCATGCCAAGCCGGGATTTGGCTTAATGTCCAAAGCAGGCAACCTGTTTTGTGTCCTTAAAATAAAACAGGTGGATAAGATTAATGAATTAGGAAAGCGGAGGGAGATGGAGAAGATTTTACGGAAGTAGTTTTTGGCTCATCAAAGAAGTAGCAGTAGCAGCCGGGAAAGTTCATGCATCCTGCTTATCTTTCAAATCTCCTTAATCGTGTTCAAAACAATCAAACCAATGGCGCCGATGTAAGTTTTTCGGCAACAGGTGGTGCACTATTTTCTTCAAAATATTTTCTTCTCACCAAATGGGCCATTTTGTGGTTTCCGGTGTGACTCCATCCGGGTGGCATAAAAATGTACAGGATTTTATTCCCGATTCCGGGAGCTTTCACTACATCGCGGCCAAGCGCTATGATCTCGCCGAAGTAGGCGTCCAGGAAGCTGTTTTTGATCATGGGGCGACTTATGCCGTATTCAATGGTTATCGCCGGGTCCTCAGGCTGGTAGGTGCCGAAAACCCTGTCCCAGATGTTGAGCAGGTTGCAATAATTGGTATCCATATACACCGGATTGCGCGCATGGTGTACCCGGTGAAATGACGGCGTAAGGATGAGCTTGCCCAAAAAACCAAAGCGTGCATCCTTGATTAGGTTTTCGCCTACATGGATAAAAGCACCCCATGTGCCATCTATAAACATAATGACAAACAGCATTGGCGGATTGACACCCAATAAAATACAAATAGTAGTGCGGATGACATCGGCATAAGGCGCCTCGAGAAAGAAATGGGCGAAAGTTACCGATAAGTTCATGGATTCGGGCGCATGGTGGGTGGAGTGCAGACACCAGAAAAGTCGAACCTTATGCGCCAGGAAATGATAGATAAAATGTGCGAACTCCCACACAATATAACCGTAAATGAACCAGTACCAGGTAAAGGTGGTTTTGAAGATGGCATACTTTGAAAACAACCCTATACACACGGTTACCATGGCAAAAGCTATAACCCTGCCTATGAATGAATTTAACACATAGGTGAAAAACGATATCTTATAATTAATGACATGGAACCGTTTATAGAATGCTCCCCGGATGATTTCGACCAGTAACAAAAACGGGATCAGCGGACCGAGAACTACGGTGATGCCATGCCAGGTTAACAACTCGTCATATTTCCCCGATTTGAGAATATCGATCAATCCGCCCAGTCCCCAAAAACCGGTAAACTCGTTCCATATTGCTTTAAAAAAATCCATGGCAGGTATAATTGGTAGATGCTAAGTTAGGAGTTTGTAGGGAAGAGGGCAAGGCTTTTGGTTTATCGCGATTTTTTTCACGAGCCAATGATGGGGTTGATTTGATCCGCTGGCTCAATTAATTTATTTCTTGTTAAATATTTTTATTTCTAAGAAAAACAAGACTAAGGGCCTGAATGTTCCAATAGTAGCAGGCCGCACGCCTGCCTTAACCATTATAAACACTAAATTTTAAGATTATGTCAGGTACAGCAGAAAGCGAATATCGCGACGACCAAAACAACCAGGGTGGCGATTCGCAAAATCAATCGAACGAACAAAGCGGAAATGAACAAGGGCAGCAAAATTGGGGCAGCCAGCAAGAGCCGAATGGCGCCAACGACCGGAAAACATCCAACGAGAACGAACAGGGCTGGAATAGCGACCAGCAGCAAGGCAGCGGAAGCAATTCCGCCGAAGCCGGGCAAGGACAGCAAAACCGGAGCAGTCAGCAGCAAGGCGGTAATCCTAACATAGCCGCCGAGGGCCAGAATCAGCAATACGGCGGCCAGCAGGGTCGGAGCGGGAGCAGCAGCCAGCAACAGGGCTCCGGCTCGTCAACGTCTAATCAAAATGCATCGGAGTCGGCACAGAACAGGTCTGGCCAGAGTGAACAAAATTCCAAAAATGAGGAATCGGAAAGTAGCAATAGGCCAAATGTAAGCCGAAGCTAAGTGAGTTGTTGCTATCAGAAAGCCCTGCACATGCGGGGCTTTTTGATTTTATATGCTGGCGAGTCTTTGTAGGATAATCAATTGCGAACAACCGTTGCTGCAATCTTATAACGTTCATTATCAAATGTTAACGAAGACCGCGTTAGCGCCTTTGTCAAGTCGCGAAACCAACAATTTTAATGGAGCGCTGTTGATGATAAATGAACTTTAGTAAAACCTACCAACGGAGCGTGTTGGTACTTTTAGTAGCTGTGGTCGCTTGTAATCAGTCGCAAAAGCCGGCACATCAGCAGGCGCAG
>JAICXZ010000226.1 GCA_025934475.1 Mucilaginibacter sp.
ACCGCGTAAATGTCCGATTCACGCATAATTAAGTACTCTTTACCTTCATAGGTAATTTCCGTACCGGCATATTTGCCATATAAAACCTGGTCGCCCGCCTTAACGGTTAAAGGTTCGTCTTTTTTACCGTCGCCTACTGCAACGACAGTTCCACGCTGTGGTTTTTCTTTAGCAGTATCCGGGATGATGATACCGGATGCAGTTTTCTCTTCGGCCGGAGCAGCTTCCACTACTACCCTGTCTCCGATAGGTTTAATGTTCAATGCCATGATTATTACTTAAATGAATTTTATTTGAGTGTTTAAAATTGCGCTTAATATTCCACATCAACTATGCCAACCAAGCAGTATGGCAGACAAACTGTTTAATTGTCACTTTTAAGTTAGGGGATAAGTTTATAATTAACGATGGCTTAACACGGGAGTGTCATCATGTCAGTACCATCTTAGGACAAAAAGGGCTTTGACGAGTTGCCAAAGCCCTTTTCGAATATCTTTTTGCTATTACTTACCTTTCTTGCCGGTAGCTGCAGGAATAGTAACAGGCGCAGCGTTTGCAGGAGCAGCGTTACCGCCATGGTTCACTTTTTCCATCGTTTTCGAATCTGCGCCAGTCACAGTGGCAGAGCCGCCTGTTTTACCCATTACATTGATAAGCAATGAGAGCACCATAAGCGCGATAGCCAGGATCCAGGTACCTTTTTCTAGGAAGTCGCCGGTTTTTTGTACACCCATCAGTTGCGATGAGCTCGAAAAATTTGAGGTTAAACCACCACCTTTAGGGTTTTGTATCAAAACGATTGCTCCCAGGAACACACACACTATAACAACCAGGATCATTAACACTAAATACATTTCTTTTTATATTAATTGGTTTTACGTTCTAACAATTGAATTTGGTCGGCAAAGTAACGGCTTTTTTCCGGGAATTTCAACATCAATTTTTTGTAAGTGTTTATGGCTTTGTGATAAAGCATCTGGTCGGTATAAATTTTCGCCAGCGTTTCGGTTACAAGTTCATCATGATCTTCCGAGCTTTTCTTTGCCTTATTTTCATTATCCAGTTTATCGCTCGTTGGCGGACTAATATGAGGGTCCTCCACGATAAACTTTCTGATGATCTCGTCCTCCTTATTTTTTACCTCGAACTCTGTCGCCGATTCTGAGGCGCCTTTCTCCAGCTCGTCAACAGTCTTTACATGGAATATATTCTCATAATACTGCTGTTGCAAGGTATCATCACCTGCATGCCTAATGGCCTGTGTGGTGTCCAGCTTAAACGGCTGGTAAATACCTGAGTGTTCCTGCCGCGTCTTATCGAGCCACCACATAAAAGTGTATGGCATTTTTTCGTCGTGGTATTTGGTAACGCGCTGCGCCTCGGGCTCCGGCAAGGGCAGCCTCGCTGATGTTTCTAGTGCCGCGTGTTCAACCGTGGCTGCAGCATTTGTTTCCTCTTCGAAAACAGAGGTAAATACTTCGGCCCTATTATCTTCTTCGGGAACTTCGGTGATAGGCTCGATTTTTTCGGAGCGCTCGAAAACGAAATAATCACTTACTGCCAGGCTTTCGGGAATCAGTTCTTCAAATTCCGGGTGCAACTCAACAGGCGTTTCAGCAACTGGTGTTGTTTCGGTGCCGGCCGCTTCGTTTATTTCCCTGGCTTCCAACTCTTCCGGCGAGGCAGCTATCAGTGGTTCAACGACTGTAGTTTTTTTTGCTGGTATACTGATACTCTCAATCCCGACAATCTCGTCGAACACATCATCTTCAATGTCATGTGAAGCATCGGCGGCAAGCGGTATTTGCTGCTCCAATGTCGGATGCTCCTCTTCTATCGATTCAGGTAATTCTATCGCTTCTTCTTCAAAAACAGGTTGAGGTGTATCTGCACGGTGATCCTCTTCGGGAAGCTCTATTGTCGGCTCGGGAATTGCAATTTGATGCTCCCCCTCTGTTTGTACTAGAGTCTGCTCGGAAGTATGCTCAGGCAATTCAATGATTTCTTCTTCATAAATCGACTGGTGGGCATCAGCACGATGGTCTTCAGCGGGTAACTCGGCGACCGATTGGCCCCCGGCAATAGTGGCGGGCAGCTCCTCATTTACCGTTTCATGAAACTCGATGATTTCTTCTTCATAAGCTGATTGCAACGATTCGGCACGTTGATCTTCGTCAGGCGCTACAGAGGCCTCAGGCTCATGTGATGCAAAAATAGTTTCTTCTACCGCATCAGCTACCAAAGATTGTTCTGCGTCAAAATGGTGATCGATAGCATGCACTTCCTCCTGTTCGTCTTCCGATACGACAACCTCGGCGTGCGGTTCAGCCTGTCCTTCAACTGGCTTCTCCACGATAGCCTCGTCACGATTCAAATTTGCCGATTGACTGATATATCCGCTTTGACTGATCTGGCTCTGCGAAACTTCGGCCAGGTTTTCGTAAGCGTTCATTATCACATACAGGGCTTTGGGATCAAACGAGGCAGAAGCGCGCCCGATATTGGCCCCGCCACTCGAGCGTGCATAGAGCACCTGCAACAACCCGCTTTGAGGGAAGTCGTCAGCAAGCTGCTTCAGGTTGTGGCTATAAGTATGGCCGTTATCGGCCGGGTTAGCCAGCAATCTCCACAAAATCTCGTTCTGCCGGTTGTTAAGATATTCGTCCACGAGGGGTGAAACTACGAATTGCTTACCAATTCGCAAAGGCTGCGTTAAAAATATCGTCGGTTAGCTGTTTGTTAATTACCGTGATCAGCTTCTGTTCCTGGTTGGCGATGTCGCCTGTAAAGTCTTGGTGCTCAGAGAATGAGCGCGTAAAGTTATTCTTCTTGTCAACAACGTTAGTGTACGTAACATTTACGGTGATGGTCAGCCGTTCCGCGCCGGCTATCGGCGCTACGTTGTTGCTTGTAGCCTGGATCGAAACCGGTTCTATAGTGTACCCGGTTATGGTGCCCGATATGTGCGCGCTGGCTTCCCCCCCCTGTACGATGGATAAACTCGTGGTAGAACGTATCCTGTCCTTTAGCGTCTCGGTAAACTGCTGGCTCAGGTAGTTGACCACCAGCGGCGCGTTGTTTTCAAAATAATCTACATTGATGGTCTTCAATCCCACTGTAGAGGCTCCGCTCAAACTTATCTTGCACGATGAGTTTACTAACACCAGCAGCAACATCGAAAACAATACGATTGTTATTCTTTTCATTTTACAGGTTCAATTCTTTTATCTTACGATATAAGGTCCTTTCAGATATGCCAAGCTCATTCGCCGCAAGCTTGCGTTTACCTTTATGTTTTTTTAAAGCCTTACGGATCAGGTCAGACTCCTTTTCAACCAGCGAGAGCGATTCCTCTACTTCCTCAGCATCATGGAAGGGCCCATTGCTTGTGCTAATAACGGGTTGCTGAATGGTAAATTGTTGCTCGCCAACATTTCCGGGTAACTCTATGTCGCGGTAGAGTTGATTGATCGCCTGCGGGTTGCTTGCATAGCTTGGGGAAACGCCTCCGTGTTCGATAATATCGGCAACAAGCTTTTTCAGCTCCACCATATCACGCTTCATATCGAACAGTACCTTGTATAATATATCGCGTTCCGAAATATCTTCCTTGGCCTGGTTGTCCAGACGCATCGGCAGGTTAGTTTTGCCCGCCTCCTGCGGAATATAATTGAGCAACACCTGCGCAGTTATTATCCTTTCTGTTTCCAGCACCGCCAATTGTTCAGCCATATTTTTCAACTGGCGAACGTTACCCGGCCACGAATAGTTGACCAGCATCTGCTGTGCATCTTCATCCAGCTGGATCGGTGGTGTACGGTATTTGTCCGTAAAATCAGCAGTAAATTTCCGAAACAGCAAATAGACGTCTTCTTTACGTTCGCGAAGTGGCGGGATACGGAGCGGCACAGTATTCAAACGATAATATAGATCCTCCCTGAATTTGCCATTGCGGACAGCCTCATACACATCCACGTTGGTAGCCGCGATGACGCGCACATTGGTTTTCTCAACTTTGGATGAACCTACCTTAATGTATTGTCCGGACTCAAGTACCCGCAATAGGCGAGCTTGAGTGCCCAGCGGCATCTCGGCGATCTCGTCCAAAAAGATGGTACCACCGTTTACGGTCTCAAAGTAACCTTTACGTTCACCAACCGCACCTGTATAAGCGCCCTTTTCGTGACCGAATAGTTCTGAATCAATGGTTCCCTCTGGTATGGCGCCGCAGTTAACTGCGATAAACGGCCCGTGTTTACGCGGGCTCATCTGGTGGATGATGTGCGAAAACACCTCCTTACCGCTACCACTTTCGCCCGTTATCAAAACGGAGATGTCTGTCGGCGCGACCTGGTTTGCTATCATAATAGCCCGGTTAAGCAGCGGCGAGTTGCCGATGATACCGAAGCGTTGTTTTATTTCTTGTACTTCCATAGTGAGAATCAAGAATCAAGAGTCAAGAATCGAGAGGGACCATCGCCATTCAGGATATACTCCCTGAATGAAAAGATCATCTTCTGAAGCTCGACTACAAGTTCCAGACATTTTTGTGATTTTTCTTTTGAGCCGTAAGCCCGTCGTTCGCATATTAACAACTGCGTTTCGGTTTCGTAAGACGATGTTAACGCTGTCGTCAAAAATTCGCCAAAATGTTTTGCAGTTCGCTTACCGGAACCGTCTGCTATATTAGTTGTTATAGAGCAAGAGTTTCTATTTAATTGATCAATGAGACAGAACCTTTCATCGGCAGGCAAGCCTTTACAGTAATCATAAACAAAATCCGTAAAGTCTAAAGCCTTCTGCCAAATCTTCAAATTTTTAAAATTATGCATCTTTTTCTATCTTGATTCTTGGCTCTTGATTCTTGACTCTATTGCTTAATCAACACTTAACTTAGTCAACAACTACCGATCCTATCAATGTAGCAGTAGTTGTTCTTTCCACCAGTACATTTACATACTGTCCTGGCTTATAACTTTCATCTACCGGGAAAACAACCATTGCATTCTGATCGTTTCGCCCGCAATAATCTTTGTCCGATTTTTTGGAGAACCCTTCTATCAGTACGCGCTGTACCTTGCCTAGTTGCGCCTGCAAGCGCTCGTAAGAGTGTGCCTGCTGTTTGGCAACAACCTGCTTCAGGCGACTACTTTTAACAAGTTCAGGAATATCATCAGCATAACGTTTAGCAGCCAGCGTGCCGGGTCTTTCAGAATACATGAACATGTAAGCGTAATCATACTTCACATAGTCCATCATGCTCAGCGTTTCCTGGTGCTCTTCGTCAGTTTCGCTACAGAAACCTGTGATAACATCCGTTGAAATGCCGCATTCAGGGATAATCCTCCTGATTGCATCGATCCTGTTCTTATACCATTCGCGATCATAAGTACGGTTCATCAGATCGAGTATGCGGCTATTGCCCGATTGTACCGGCAGGTGGATATAGTTGCAGATGTTATCATACTTTTTCATCGTGTACAACACCTCATCCGTAATATCCTTAGGATGCGAAGTCGAGAAACGAACGCGCAGATCAGGATGGATCAATGCGACCATTTCAAGTAAGTTGGCAAAATTAACAACTTCCGAATTCTGACCGCCATCTTCTGACTTCTGACTTCCTACTTCCGACTTCTGATCACCCTCCGCGTCGCGCCCTGCGCCACCCCATTTATAAGAGTCCACATTCTGCCCCAGCAAAGTCACCTCACGATAGCCTTGGCTGAACAGATCGGCACACTCCTTAACGATCGATTGCGGTTCGCGGCTGCGCTCGCGCCCGCGGGTAAACGGAACCACACAAAACGAGCACATGTTATCGCAACCGCGCATGATGGATACGAAGGCATTGATACCATTACTATTCAGGCGAACCGGATTAATATCTGCATAGGTCTCTTCGCGGGAAAGCAATACGTTTACAGCTTTTTGGC
>JAICXZ010000266.1 GCA_025934475.1 Mucilaginibacter sp.
CCAATTGGTTGAAAAGTTACAAAGCTTTTGGATGCCTCAGTTTCTATGATTTGATTGCCGAGGAATTTTTCGGCATTGGCTGCGTAGTATTCGCAAACGGAGGCGCACTTTTCAATTTCGGAAACGCCCTGAGTAATTGGCTTGCCCATTTCCTGTGCCATCAGTATAGCCAATTCCTTTTTGCGTTTTTGAAGTACCAGCGCCATTTCTGTTAAACAGGTGCGGCGTTCTTTATGGCTCGTCTCTTTCCAGCTTAGCCAGGCTTTATGTGTCTGTTTTATCTTTTGGTCGACTTGCTTTAAGGTGTGCGGCCTGTATTTTTTGATGACGCGGCCGTTGACAGGATTGATGGAAACGATGCTCATAACAGGTTTTTATATCAAATGTAGAACACATCTGCCTAAAAATGGTTGTCGTCGGGAATTTTGTTGAGGAACTATATTACCTTTTCCGGTTGAGGGGCCAGTTCTAATTCATAACCGACAGTCTGGTTAAGGACATGAACAATTTTGTCTAACTCAATGGCCGACTGACGGATGTTTTCCAGTATCCTAAGCTTGTCTTCAATGACCGAAGTTTCTTTAATCAGATTGGATAAGCCTATGATATTGACCAATTGCTTGCGGACCTCGTGTGAGCTGAGCCAGGCTATCTCACGCAGTTTCACATTCTCTTTCGTTGTATTCTCTATACTTTCTTTTAAACCAGTAATGTCATTGTAAACGCCCATATAGCCGGTGAAATCCCGGGTGTCATTGAAAATGGGGGAGTATTCGCAATGAACCCAGAACTTTTCGCCGGTTTTATTGCGGCATCTTACATCGGCCGAAAATGATTCAAAAGCTTGTTTTTTGGCCAGTATGTCACTTAAAACGTCTATACCGGTTTCTCCGTCAACAAAGAAAGTTGCCAGGTTATAGCCTGCAACCTCCTGAAATGAATATTCGGTTCTGTCTTCAAAAGCTTTGTTTACCCAACTGATATGGTTGTGTTTATCGGTTATTACAACGATGTTGTTGATTTCGGCAAGGATAGTTTCCAGTCGCTTTGCCTCGTTACGCGACTCGATCGTTTTCCTTGTCGTCTCGATTAGCTTTTTTTCGTCGGCCCGGATAAACCGGTAAAGGAAATAGCCCGTAATCAATATGAAAAGGAAACCCTTGCCGCTGTTGATGACGTCGTAGAATCCGGCATTCATCGTTTTATTGAAGGCATAGAGGATTTTGTCGCTTAATGCTACCCATGCCAAAGCCACGGCAACATAAATTGAAGCGATGCGGAGTGCGCCTGATCTTTTTGTAGTCGGTCTCACTAATAGTTGTTAGCCCGTCTATACGCAGCAGCATTAAAAATGTTAGCGCACACACAGGAAAAAATGAAAGAAAATGGCCTTTTAGTCGTCTGGCAGGCGTAAAATTACGGATTCCTGACATGGCCGTCGCCCTTTACCAGCCATTTGTAACTGGTAAGTTCCTGCAGACCCATTGGACCGCGGGCATGGAGTTTTTGTGTACTGATGCCTATTTCGGCACCTAAGCCGAACTGTGCACCGTCGGTGAAAGCGGTTGAAGTATTGACATACACCGCCGCCGCATCAACCTTATTGAGGAAAGCAGCAGCATTATTGGCATCCTCAGTAATGATGGCCTCGCTGTGTTTTGAGCTATGTTTGGCAATGTGATCGAGTGCTTCTTCAAAGCTGTTTACTGTTTTGATGGCCATTTTGTAATCAAGGAACTCAGTACCGAAATGTTCTGGTTTGGCATGGTGAAGCAATGCAGACGGATAATGCCCCTGCAGAGCCTGGTATGCTTCCTGGTCAGCATAAATTTCTACATCCTTTGAAGCCAGGGGCTTGGCCAACTGACCCAGGTCAGAAAGCCGGGATGAATGGATAACCAGGCTGTCCAGCGCATTACAAACGCTAACGCGACGGGTTTTGGCGTTGAAAACAATGTCAGCGCCTTTTTTTAGATCGCCGCTTTGATCGAAATAGGTGTGGACGATGCCGGCCCCGGTTTCAATCACCGGAACTTTGCTTTGCTGGCGCACACGGTCGATCAATTGTTGACTGCCGCGAGGAATCAATACATCAACATAGCCAATGGCGTTAAAAAGCGCCTCGGTTGCTTCCCTCTCGGCAGGCAGTAAAACGGTGACGTTTTTATTGATGCCGTGCTTTTCGAGCACGCTATGAATTAGGGCGATGATAGCCTTGTTGGAAAACTCAGCATCGCTGCCGCCTTTTAAAACGCTCACATTGCCGGTTTTGAAGCATAATGCAAACACGTCGAAGGTGACATTTGGCCTGGCTTCGTAAATCACCCCTACAACACCCATCGGAACGCTTATGCGCGAAATTTGCAAGCCATTGGGCATGGTCTTTTCGGATAGCACATGACCAAGCGGGTTGGGCAGACCAGCCACATTAACCATATCCTTAGCGATATCTTTGATACGCGCCGCGGTCAGCTTCAGGCGGTCATATTTATAATCGGACGGGTCCATCCGCTCGAGATCTTTCTGATTTTCGCGTAATAACTCTTCTGTATGTGTCACAGCGGCGTCGGCAACATCATGCAATACCGCAGCGATCGTTTCAGCCGGCACATCGACGATATTTCTTGCTGCCGCCAGGGCGTCCTCAAAGTAGCTTCTATAATCCGTTTGAACTTCCATCATATTCTTCAATTTCAAAACCCTCTTTTCGCACAGCGAAGAGAGGGTGGTCGATCCGCTGGCTAGCGGAATATGACCGGGTGAGTCAAATCGGCGAGTCGACTCACCCCGGCCCCTCTCTCCTGCGGAAAGAGGGGAGTTTTTATGCTTATTTATACCAGGTAAAGATAATCATGATGTACCAGAGCCTTCTGATTTTTTTGGCCAACACGCTCTTTAGCTTTATCTGAACCATATTCGGCAATGCCCAGGCCGAGGAGTTTGTGATGCTCGTCGACCAGTTTAATGATCTCGCCCTTGTTGAAATCATCAGCAATTTTTACGATACCTACCGGCAGCAGGCTGGTAGCTTTGCTGGACAGCAGCGCATTTTTTGCGCCCTCATTAACCACTACCGAACCGGTTGCGGTATGCGCTGAGTGCGCTATCCATTTCTTTTTACCCGATTTAGATTTATCCGGCGTGAACCGGGTGTGAGCAGCTTTATGGCTAAGCACATCCAGCAGGATATTATTTTTGGTGCCGTTGGCGATATGTACAGCAATACCCAACTGGGCAGTTTTATGCGACATGCTCGATTTAGTGATCATGCCGCCGCGTCCGAACTGAGATTTGCTGGTACTGATAAATGACGAGAAATCGGTTACCGATCCATCAATCTCTTCGATGAGTTTTGAGCCCGGCACTTTCGGATCGCCATTGTATATGCCGTCCACATTGGTGAGCACGATGAGCGCCTGGGCGTTGAGCATGGAGGCGATGAGTCCCGCGAGCTCGTCGTTGTCGGTAAACATCAGCTCGGTTACGGATACCACGTCATTCTCATTTACTACAGGAATCACGTTATGTTGCAGCAGCACTTCAAGGCAGTTGCGCATGTTGAGATAATGCAGCCGGTCGCGGAAATCTTCTTTGGTGACCAGTATTTGCGAACAAAGCATCTGGTACTGCTCAAACAAGGCCGAATAGGTATTGATGAGTTTCACCTGCCCTATAGACGCCAGTAACTGCCGTGCAGCAACAGCATCCGATTTTTCGGACACAGTTATCAAGCTTCGACCTGATGCGACAGCGCCGGATGACACGAGGATCACTTCCTTACCCTGCTTTTTGATGGTTGCTATCTGCTCCACCAAATGCGCGATACGCGCGTTGTCCGGCAGGCCGTCCTTTTGGGTTAAAACATTGGAGCCTATCTTGATAACGATGCGATGGTAATGGGCAGACATGGGTAATAGTATTGAAGGGTCAATATTAATCAATTAGAATCACAGATTTTGAATGATTTGTTTGATTTCACAGATGGGAGAAGTCCATAGTCCATAGTCGATGGTCCATGGTTTTAGAAATAAGCTGGCTATGGTCTATGGACTATCGACGAAGAATATCACCCTCGCTGAAACCATTTCATTGCTGCGTCTGTTCATTAATCACACTAACAATAAACTAATTATGAAAAAGTTAATCTACCTGTGCTGCATCGGCATGGCGTCTCTGGCTTTCCAGGCCTGTAACAACAATAAAGACGCGAAGCAAACGGCAGACAGTTTAAACAAAACCAAAGACACCACAAAAAATGCCGCGAATACCGGTGGCATAGCAGTTAACAGCGATGACGCTAAATTTGCGACCGACGCGGCCAACGGCGGCCTGGCCGAAGTTGCGTTAGGCAAGTTGGCATTGACTAAAACCCATAACGAGTCCATCAAAAAGTTTGCGCAAATGATGGTGGATGATCACGGAAAGGCCAATGAAGAATTGAAGCGAATTGCCAAAACCAAGAATATTACGCTGCCGGATGCAGTTGATGCCGATCATCAAAAGAAGATAGATGACCTTGACAAAAAGCATGGCAGAGACTTTGACAAGGCTTATGTTGATGCTATGGTAGACGGCCATAAGAAAACGTTGGACCTAATGAACAACGAGGCCAAAAACAGCAAGGACGCCGATCTGAAGGTTTTTGCCGCCAAAACAGCAACGACTGTACAAACGCACCTGGACGCGATCAATAAGATACACGACAGAATGAAATAAGGTGAGAGTCAATTTATAGCCTATTTAGGGATGCGCGATTGCGTATCCCTTTTTTTTAATTGAGACTAGAAACTAAGCTAACCGTGGACGCTTAACTGAAGTTGTTTTATTTTCTCAAAAACGCCGCAATCATAATTATTGACTATTGACCACCCGGCTTCATCGCTATCAAAAGCGATCCGGGATCATAAAAGGCTACCTGTACAGCGATTTTTCCATCGGGGTTAAAGATGTCGAATAGTACCAGCTCTACCCTGGCCAGCTTTTTTGTTTTCTTATTAGTAAGGGAAACAAGCCACCACGATTGAACTGTAAAGCGTGAGTTGTTATATTCCAGGCCGTCCGGCACACCGATCGGTTTCATTTTTATATTCTCCCAGTTATCAAATACCTTTTGCAGAGCCGCCTTGGCACTTGTCACCGACCTGGATGGAGGTACCGACCATTGCGCTGTCCTGGAAGTGTCTACGTCGTAGCGAGCCATGCCGTAGATCCTTGCCGAATCGGCAAAAAGCTTGCCTAAAGCTGCTGTATCTTGTTTTTCGTAAAGCACAGCGTACCGGCGCATTACCTCGATACAGGGGTGTTCGCTGTAAATAATTCCACTCTTAACTTTTTTTTGCCCAAATGCCGACAGCGACAGGCCAAACAGGCCAAACAGGGCAAGCAACCAACACTTTTTCATAAAAAACGATTGTTATAAATTTAAACAATAATTGGGGTTTACTTTGAACCTTTTTGGCGTTGATTCTTACAAAAACTTCTGACTGTTA
>JAICXZ010000157.1 GCA_025934475.1 Mucilaginibacter sp.
ATCAAAGGATGGATCCTGTTCCAGGTAGCCCACTCGCAGATCTCGTGCCTGCACGATTTTTCCTTCAGTAGGGGCAAATTTGCCGCCCATCAGTTTCAACAGGGTTGATTTGCCCGCGCCATTAATGCCAACCAAGGCCACACGCTGACCACGGTTAATACCGATCGTCAGGTTTTTAAACAGCCAGTGATCATGGAATGAATGGCCCAGGTTTTCGGCAGATAGATAAGTACTCACGCTAATAATTTTATTCTATCCGAAGAATGCACAAATAGGCCTTCCTCGGTTTTTAATGATTGTTTATACATAGCCCGTGCAACCGTCTCAGCCGGGATGCTCCGGTATTTCTTAAGATTACCGATCAGCAAAGGATCAATCAGTTTCATCAAGCCAAGTGCAAAACGCTCCTTTGGCCTCGATTCTTTTCTTTCGCCTGATAAGAAAGACGGCTCATAAATATGAAGGCATTTAATGCCAACTTGTTTTATGGCTTCTTCCGTTTCTCCCTTCAATTTGGGGTAAAAATTCGACGCATTAGGATCTGCTCCGATTGAAGAGACCAGGTGATAGTGTCTTATCTCATTGGCTTTGGCTATCTGCGCCAAGTGTAATGGATAGTCATGGTCGATCTTCCGGTATACCACCCGGTCCGGTGTTTTCTTTTGCGTTGAACCTAAGCAACAGAAAATGGCGTGTCCAGTGATAGCTGCTTTATATTCGTCAAGCTTGTCAAAATCAACCACCAGCTGCACCAGTTTTTTACTGCTTAACGGCAATTCCTTTCTTACCAATGCCAAAACTTCATCATAGTAATCAGACTGCAGCAGGATATCCAGCAGGTGACTGCCAATTAGTCCGCTTGCGCCCGCTATTACTGCTTTATTTGGCATGTTTATCGTAATTTTATGCAAAAATAAGCATTCTCTTATTGTGGAATGAAAATTGTGTGTTTAAACATATAATTTCACTTAAAACGAGGGAACTCAGGAAATGAAGAAGATTTTTTATCCTGCCAATGAGCGGGGACACAGCGACTTAGGATGGTTACAGTCTGATTTTTCATTCAGCTTTGGGCCATGGTACAATCCCGAAAAAGTTCATTTTGGCGCCTTAAGGGTATTAAACGATGATACCGTTGCGCCTACCATGGGTTTCGGAATGCACCCGCATGATAATATGGAGATCATTACCGTAATGCTTTCAGGTACACTGGAACATAAAGACAGTATGGGCAACGTTGGCCAGATCAAAGCCGGCGAAGTGCAGGTAATGTCGGCCGGTACGGGTATTATGCACTCAGAATATAATCCGTCTGATACTGAGGCAGCCAAACTATTCCAAACCTGGATATTTCCAAGACAACGGAACATTACGCCACGCTACGATCAGAAGAGCTTTACTGATGCCATCAAGCATAATGAGCTGACTACTGTTGTATCCGGCGATAAAGACGCAGACACCTTGTATATCAACCAGGATGCCGCTATATCGTTCGGCGATTTTGATGGTGGTAAACAGGTTACCTACACAATAAAAACTCCCGGAAACGGCGCTTATGTGCTGCAGGTTGAAGGCGAAGCCGACGTTGATGGCGACGTTTTAAACAAAAGGGATGCAATTGGTGTTTATGATACAAGTTCATTCACCATTGAAACCAAGTCGCAGTCGCGCCTCCTAATTATAGAAATTCCGATGAAATAAAACTGGCCGCACTGCGGGTTAGATGGTCTTTGAGCTGACGAAACAATTTGACTTTGAATTGTTTATATCAGACTTAACATCATAACCTATGGCAGACCAGGCAATACCGGGATGGAGAAAGTGGCTTGAAGAAAGCGGCGACCAGGTAGTATTTCTGAAAGGATTTTTCAGGAACCTGTTTCGCGGCGGTTTCGAATGGTCGGAATTTGTTCGTCAGTGTTACGAAATCGGCTATAAATCTTTTGGGCTTGTTGGCATAACAGCCTTTATCATGGGGTTGGTTTTAGCGTTACAGCTAAGGCCAACCCTTGTTGATTTTGGAGCCGAGAGTATGCTGCCGCGGACACTGGCAGTCTCTATCATTCGGGAAATAGGACCCGTTATTACGGCAATCATCTGCGCCGGTAAAATAGCCTCTGGCATTGGCGCTGAGTTGGGCAGTATGAAAGTGACCGAGCAGATAGATGCCATGGATATATCGGGCGCTAACCCAATGCAATACCTGGTGGTGACCCGTGTGCTTGCCACTACGTTTATGGTGCCGCTTTTAGCGCTTCTAGGCGATGTAATCGGCCTGATAGGCGGTTACATCGCTATCAATATCCAAAATAGCGTTAGCGGGATGCTCTACTTCCACAAATGCGTTGGTGCCATCGGTTTTTCCGACTTTTTACCAGCGTTTATTAAAACTATATTCTTCGGCTTCGCTATAGGCTTTATAGGGTGCTATAAAGGCTACAACTCAAATCGCGGAACGGAAAGCGTGGGCTTATCGGCAAACTCTGCGGTGGTCGCAGCGTCTCTCTGGATATTTGTAATTGATGCTATCGTGGTGCAAATCAGCAATATACTCCTCTATTGATATGGGAAAAACCAAACAAGAAAAAACAGCAACTCAAAAGCCATCCGAAAACAAAAAGGGCGAAGTGGTAATCCATATCAAGGGAGTGAAAAAATCATTTGGCGAGCGGGAGATTTTGAAGAATATCACCCTGGATGTCAAACGCGGCGAAAATGTAGTGGTTCTGGGGAGGTCAGGATCAGGTAAATCCGTTACTATCCAGTGTGTTGTGGGTAAGCTTGTTCCGGATGAAGGCGAGCTAACGGTATTTGGAGAAGATGTTGCCTCTATGAACGAACGGGAATTAAAGGAACTGCGTACGCGGATAGGCTTCCTCTTCCAGGGCGCCGCTCTGTACGATTCGATGACCGTACGGGAGAATATGGAATTTCCGCTTACACGGGTTCTAAAGATCAGGGACAGGCACGAAATTGACAAACGTGTTGAGGATGTATTAGAAAGCGTTGGTTTGGGCGATGCCATTGATAAGATGCCCTCAGACCTCTCCGGTGGTATGCGTAAGCGCGCCGGCCTGGCAAGGACGCTCATCGTGAACCCTGAGATCATGCTTTACGATGAGCCTACTACTGGCCTGGACCCCATGACCTCGCGCGAGATCAGTAAACTTATACTTGATATGCAGAAGAAATACAAAACCACCTCTATTATTATTACGCACGATATGGATTGCGCGCGTATTACCGCCGATCGCGTGGTGATTATGCACGAAGGTGAATATATAGCAGAAGGAAGTTTTGACGAACTTAAGAACTCTAACGACGAGCTAATCTGCTCATTTTTTTAAAATAACCTATGAAAACAACTTCAGGACAGAAAATAAAAATAGGGCTATTTGCCCTAGCGGGAATGGCGGTACTGGTGGTCGGCATATTCCTGATCGGTAACAAAAAAGGATTGTTCACAAACACATTCAATGTGCATGGCATGTTCAAGAACGTTAACGGATTGCAGGTAGGCAATAACGCCCGGTTTGCAGGTATCGATGTGGGTGTTGTTGAAGCGATTGAAATTCAGAATGATACTACAGTAAAAGTTGTACTGACACTAAATGAGAGTGTTCGAAAGTTTATAAAAAAAGATGCCAAATTGAGCATTGGCAGCGATGGATTGATGGGTGATAAACTGGTGCAGATATCGCCGGGTGGAGCAACGACAACCGCGACCGTAACAGGTGGCGATCAACTTGCCACTGTTAATCCTTTCGACATCGATAAAGTGATCAAAAAGGTAACCGGCATAGCCGACGACGCAGGGAACCTGATAGCGGGCTTATCGCAAATTGTAGATAAGATTAATCATGGGAAAGGTAGCATAGGCAGACTCCTGAATAACGATAAGATCGCCAAAGACCTGGAAGGCACGGTAGCACAGGCCAAAACCACCGTTGCAAGGGCCAATACCACTATTGCTACCGTGCATAAGACTTCAAGCACGCTGAATGAAGATCTGAAAGCGGCGCAGCATAATTTCCTGCTTAAAGGGTTCTTCAAAAAGAAAGAAAAAGCGAAGCAGGATTCCATCAGGAAGGCGCAAAAGGATTCGGCCGACAAAGCGAAGAATAGTCAACCCAAACAGTAGGAAAACAGAAAGCCCCGGAAAAATCCGGAGCATCTTTTATATGCAAACCTTGTCCCGGTGTTACAGATACTGCGTAATTTCGTGTGACAAAGGAGTAGTTTTTGAACGGAAGCGGTGGATCAATTTGCCATTTTCGTCTACCAGGAATTTTTCAAAATTCCAACCTATATCGCCGGTGATGCCTTCTGGATTTGGCTGACTGATGAGGTATTTGAAAAGCGGCGCAATATCATCACCTTTAACACTAACCTTCTCATTCATAGGGAAAGTAACGTTGTATTTCCCCGTGCAAAACTGCTTGATCTCGAGCGCTGTGCCCGGTTCCTGCTCTCCGAAGTTATTAGCGGGGAAGCCCACCACCACCAATTTGTCCTTGTAAGTTTCATATAGTTTTTCCAGTTCGGTGTATTGTGGGGTAAATCCGCATTTGGACGCCACATTGACGATCAATATTTTTTTACCCTTAAACTGCGAGAGAGAGAAGTTCTGACCATCCAGATTTTTCAAATGGAAATCATAAACGGATGCCGGCGCGACGAACAGAAAAGCAATCAGGAGTGCTAATATTTTCATGATGTAAGAAATTTGGTTTCAGCGTGATGTGGTGTAAAGTTATGGTGAATAATCCGCTTTTCCCAATCGCTTACTATCTGCATATGTAAAATTTCTGGCATCAAGGTAGTGGTCTTCTTTGTTGGTCATCAGCTGCTTATCAGCAGGCTTTTTGTCCTTATAGCCAAGCAGGTGCAATGCGCCATGGATGATAACCCGATGAAGTTCATTAGTTTCGCCTGTGCCGAATTTTTCAGCGTTTTCGCGGATGCGGTCGATGGAAATAAAAATGTCACCTTCAATAACTCCTTCATTTTCAGAGTTATCAAATGTGACAATGTCAGTGTAAGTATCGTGATCGAGGTATTGCTGGTTGATGGTTAACAAATAACTGTCAGAGCAAAAAATGTAGTTTAGCTCGTTTAGCTTGTAACCTTCGGCAGCGATAGTGGTTTTGACCCACTCTTTTACCTTGTTTTTGTTCTTAAGATTAAAACGGATATCTTCCTCGAAAAAGTGGATAGAGGGCATCAGATCTTAAAATGAAGCTCTACTTCATTTCCCTTAGCGTTAAAGACACATTGGTCAGCCAGTTGCTTCACAATGTAAACACCTCTTCCGGTAAGGTTTTCAAGATTTTCAACAGCGGTAGGATCGGGTAAATGATCGTAGTCAAAGCCTTCGCCCTCGTCGGTGATGGTCCAAACCACACGTTTAGAGTCCACTTCGGCGTTAACGATAACCTTTTTGCTCTCGTCCAGTTTATTGCCATGTACAATGGCGTTGATAGCAATCTCGTTAAGGCAAGTCATCATATTAGCGAAGGTATCTTCGCTCACATTGTGCTTGTCAGCAATTTGCTCGATAAGATTTTCCAGCAACGTTATGCTCTCCGGTTTGGACGGAAGCTGTAAAGTATAAAGTTCGCTGGTCTGAACGTTCGCTTCTTGCATACTAATGGGCATTAAGTTGATCAAAGTAAGATTTTATTTTTTGTTTATAATACAAATTAAGTGCCGGAGATACAGTCTTAATCTGTTCTGTCTGTTTTTCACTAAGTTTCTGATAATCCTGTAATGCCTTTATGTACCCCGGAGGCAAATCCTTGCCGGCATTGCTTTCGCGCTGCTGATCCTGCTCTTGTTGCCGCTCAGCTTTTTCAGCTTCAAGGAGCCTGGATTGTATCTGTTGTTGCCTCTTTAGCAAATCATCAGTAATGCGCCTGTTTACGATATCGTTCTCAGTTTGTTCCATTTCTTTTGAAATTTTGTCCAAATTGCCTAACTTACCCGTACCATCCTTGTTCTCTGCCTGGTTAATTTTGTCCAGTGCTTCCCTGATCATTTGCTGCTCACGTGCCATTTTGGCAAGTTGCTCACTCATGCCGCTTCGCTGACTTTGCGACATGTTTCCCTGTTTTTGCAGTTGATCTCGCATCTTCTGCATATTTTGGTTCAGCTGCTGCTGCATCCTGTTTAGCTGCGAAAGGGATGGCTGTTTTGATTTGCCTCCTCCGCCCTTCGCATTTTTCATAGCGTTTTGCAGCTGATCCAGCGCTTCGCTCAGCATGAGCGCCAGGTTATTCATCGATGTCATTGCATACTGCTGGTTCCTGTTGGCTTCCGGCGTGCGCCTGTCGCTTAAATTCTCCAGCGTTCTGTCTATGTGGTCGTTGATGCTCGCTATCTCCCGATTGACGGTCGACTGTATCTGCGGCACTCTCCGGCTCAACGAATATAAACTGTCCTCTGCTGTTTTTAGATTATCCTTTATGTCTTTCTGTTTCTGTGCTAATATAGTGTAATTTGGGTCAGTTGGTGTAGTATTTTTTAATGTTTCCATTACTTTTTCCTGGTCGAACGAACTGTTAACCAGATTTTTGAGTAATTCGCGCAATTGCTGCGCATCTACATTGTTCTGCGTATCTTCCTGCTGCTCCTGTTGCTGCTGCAATTTGCTTGCCAATTGCTTCATTTGTTTGGACGATTGCTGCTGCGATTTCGATGCATTCCGGCGATCATTTTTCTGCAAACTCTGTGAGCTTTGCTGCATCTGCTGGTCGATGTTTTGCTCGTCCTCTTTAGGGTTTTGGAAATTATTTTTTTGTTCGGATGACTCGTCCTGTTTTTGCAGGTCTTCGAGCGATTTTTTTACGTCCTGGAAGTCCTGCTGCAATTTTTGCTGTTGCTGCTGCAAATCTTGCTGGTTAACATCTTTTTGTTGCGTTTGTTCGGATAATTTTTCCTGTTTGTCTGAAAGCTGATTTAACTGGTTGATATTCTGATCTAATTTTTGATCAAATTCCAGTTTTTTATACAACTGAAGGATACGGTCGAGCTCTTTCTTGAGCGATTTATTATCCATCTGCATCTTGGAAAGCTGGTCGCGCGTGCCGTC
>JAICXZ010000248.1 GCA_025934475.1 Mucilaginibacter sp.
AACCCAGCATATAAGTTGCATTCCAACCAATCGATTTGGCCTCCAGGTTTTCCGCATCGCACAAACTCCAATCGCTGTGCAGATCGACAATGCCGAATGTCGCGGGTAAATAGCTGCTCTCAAAAACATACCGCATGTCTTTCCCCTCTATCCCATTTGTTCAGTATCGGATTAAACATATTATCGCCGCCGCCAACATTGCAAACGCTCATATAATGCCAGTTGCCTTCGCATACGGCGCTACCCATCACACGAAGGTATTTGCCGCCATTTTTGGAATAAGAATCAAATAAGTTTCTGAAAAAATCCTTAAAAGAGTATTGCCCTTGCCCCTGGTACATGCAGCTCTCCAGGCCATCGAAATCAATGTAATCCATCCCTCCCTCCGTGAGCCATTTGCCGTAATAATCCGCGTATACTTTTTGCAAATTCATATCAGGGGCAAAACCATGATAGCAGTTAGGCTGCAACTTTACTATAGTGGTTCCTTTTTTATAAAATCCTCTTTTCGTTCCGTAAAGCCCCCTTTTGATATGTAAGAAGGTGTAGGGCGCGCTTTGGGTAATGCCATTGTATTCTATTAACTCCTTACCTATTTTCAGCACGTTGGTGTGATTACCTTCCCATCCGCCATACTCGTTGAAGTGAGCTTTATCGGCGACCGTTATAATCGTATCCTGATCAGAAATGTCTTTGATTATAGAAGTGCGCTGCATGATGGCCAGGCTATCGCTCGGCACCGGAGCCACATCACTGTTGTTATCGGGCTGTAAAAACTCGCAAAGGGTATGCAGCCCATACCGGATTCCGTTCCGTTGCATCAGTGCGCCATAGTCAGGAATAGTCATGGGCGCTGCGTTATTAAAATTTATTTTTCTGTTGGTCCAGCGATTCTGCGGATTAGGATAATATTCTCCCCAGCCTTCATCCTGCACACCTTTAATACTTAATTGATGCGCATAACTGATCAGGCTGTCATGAGCACCATGCCATGCAATGTCGGGGCGGTAAGCTTTTGGGTCCTTGATCCATTGACCATCAATTTCGGGATGTGGCAAACCTTCCTTTAAAACTATCTGCTCGACGGTATGAAGTCCGAGGGAATCAGGGCAAGCCAGTAAAGCAACTGACGATCCGATGTAATCGGCATTAGCCGGTGGTACCAACTGGTATCGGGCGGAATTAACTTTTCCATCCAAATTATCAGGCAATACCGGGAAGCGTATCATTTGTTCTTTTCTCCGGTCTCTCGAGTGCATACAAACTGTGGAACCGTAAGCAGGCTCAAGCCTTGCCCCGTTTCCGTAATTCATCCGATAATATTCTTCCGGATGTGAATAAAAGGCGACATCGTTCACTCCATCTCCGCCAATCGTAAAAGTTTGGCCCTCCTTAAGGTTCGGCGGCAAAGGATACTTCACCGGGTCGGGCGAATGGATAAAGTAATACATAAAGGACATGTCGCCTCCGGTAGGCGGGCCAGCGGTAGTATTGTCGTTCAACCCTAGTAACCCGAATGCGAAATCATCGTCTCTCACTACGCCCAGAACATCGCCTATCGTTTTAGAGATGTTGGTTTTATAAGGCCCCCAAACGACATTGTCGACGCCATTTCGTGGTTTAAGAGAGACAAGTTTAAACCGTAAATATTCGCCCTTTTCATCAGTTTGCAACGTTGCAACTGACCCATTGGGATAATGCAATAAGATCCGCTTACTTAAGGTACTATATGTTGCCGAGCCTGGTAATATGTACCTACCATCTTTATACAAACTAAGCAACGCGGAAGATCTACCGTCAGGGCAATATTCTTTATGAGTTGACCTATCTTTAATACTGGTAATAAACCCGCGTTTGTTTATGCCCAGCGTAACAAACTTTGTGTTTAAAGTTATTGTCTGTGCATTTGCTTGCTGGTGAATTACCAGCCCCATACCGACTACCAAAAGAAATAAAAGACGAGTCTTCAAATTATTTATCATATTATAAAAACTGATATGTGTAAAAGAGCGCCCCGTACAGTACGGGGCGCTGCACCAACTAAACCTCAGGTAAATCTCACTATACCAGAAGTGCTTTTATTGCATAAACTGCAAATTGTATTTCATTTCTTGTTCACTTTTATAAGAACATATAAAACGGGTTCAAAACCTATTGAATGACCGGATTAAAGGTTCCATTGTCCCAGCCTATATTTTGTTGCAAATTTTTGTTTTGCAAAATATATTGCGGATCAATCGGCCCGAAGTAATAAGCGTCCGGTATACTGATTTTATTGGTGGCGCTTGGGTCTATCGGCTCATATACATAATTGGTTATATTCTTAAGAAAGGCGTTACGGTCAAATGAAGCAGGTGGATTTACAATAAGGTTGGAAAGCTGGGCTTCTATTCCACTGTTGCTTTGCGCAATATCAATGCCATATTGGGAGGATGCTACAGCGCTATTAAAATAAGGCCCATAAGCGTGCAAAGTACCCATGTTGTTCAACACGCTAAACATTCGCCTGCGCCTCAGGTCCCAGAACCGTTTTCCTTCGAAAGCAAACTCTATCGCTCTTTCTGACATAACGGCGTCCAGGGTAGCCCGATAATCGGTGCCAACTAATGCCGCCAGTCCATAATTCCCCGCTCCTGCAGTTATATGAGCTCTTTGACGTATCTGAATGATGTATCCCCTCGCTTCGGCCGAATGTTGTACTTCATTAGCTGCCTCCGCAAGATTCAATAAAACTTCGGCATACCTTATAATCGGCCAATCAAAAGCCTGGTGACTCCAAACACTTGAACCCAACGTAGTGTCTACCTCTTTACGGCAATAAAAACCTGTGATGTTGTAGTTAGGTGTAGCTTTATAGGCATCATCGCCGGCAATTGCGTTGAATATCCATTGAACCCGCGGTGTTATATCTGCAAAATCATACCTGACGCCATTATATACAATGGCAGCGTAAAAACGTGGGTCCCTGTTTTTCCAGAACTGCGTAGAGTCATATCCCGAAGCAGGGTCCGAGATTGCGACACCATTTTGCATGGGATAGGACTTAACCATTTCCCAGGTTGGGTCGCAGACACCTGCCAAACCTGAGGTTTCTGTCAATGGCCTTTGTCCTTGCTGAAAGGTATTCGTTTTTTCGGGATAATGATAACGTACACTTAAAACCATTTCCTTGGCGGCTCCGGCCTTGTCATACCACATGTTTTCATTTGTTTTTGCGGTATTGTCGGCATATAGGCCATAGCCATCGGCGTCTAACTCGGTTTTAGCTGCCTGCAGAGCATTATAAGCATCGGTCCAATAAGTAGAATTAGGTGTTTTGCAAAACAATGGGCTGGCTTTTAATAAGAGAGCTTCGCCTTTCACCGCCATCGCGGCCCCTTTGGTAACCCGGCCAATATCATTTGAACCCCAGGTAGTTGGTAACAGATTAATTGCACTATCTAACTGCTTGCCAATAAAATCAAAACATTCGAGCGATGTATTTCTTTTTACCAGCAAGGTATTTATATCGGCCGTTGGGTCCTGAACGGTTGTGATAATTGGAACCCCGCCCAATACTTTTACCATTCTATAGTATAAATAAGCACGAAAAAAGTAGGCTTGCCCTTTCAGGCTTTGGTAATCAGTAGTCGACAAAGCAGATTTACTTTTATCGATATTTGCAAAAAAGTTATTAATTGCTCTTACCGATCCCCAATCCCAAACTCTGTCAGGATAGCCGCTTTGGCTTGTATAGGTGCCTTTAAGAAAAGAATTAAGGCTATTTGCGCCACCTCCACCCGAAAAAGCCTCTCCGGCGAGTTCTTCATTCCTGTTCCATGCGGGTAAGATATTATAGAAATTGGTAACATATCCCCTTATGAAATCGGGATTGCTCCATTCCTGCTGAGGTGTGATAGGACCGCCCGGGTGATCCACATCAAATACCTTTTTACAGGACGTTGATAAAACAATTATCCCCAGTAAAACGAATAGTATATTGAATTTAAGTTTCATGATCTGATAATTTAATAGGTTAAAATGTAACATTTAAGCCACCGGTAAAGCCTCTTAATACCGGGTACATTCTAAAGTCGCCACCCAATTCAGGATCCCAGTCAGTTACATGGTTCCATTCAAACAGGTTTTCACCGCTCAGGTAAAATCTCACCGCTTTGATTTTTGACTTTGCCAACAAGCTGGCTGGTAGACTATAATCAACAATCAGGGATTTTAACTTCAGAAAAGCGCCATTTCTTAACCAGAATGTGGAAGGCACTTCGGCATTGCTTGTACCTTGCCAATCGTTCATGATCGGGCTTGGCATAGTGGCAGTAGCTGCCGTTTGCGGTGTCCAGGCATTTTTCCAAATCATTAAATTATCGTTGCCAGGCAATGGTCGCCTGTAGTAGACATCGGTGGGCATTATATCGTATTTCCCTACGCCTGCGAAAATTGTAGTAAGGTTAACCCCTTTCCAGCCAAACGTAAAATTGAAACCATAGTTAACACGTGGTATGCCATTTTTCGAAATGATTTGCATGTCATTCCCATCAATTTTGCCATCGGGGGTGTCTGTGCCTAACGGGCCGCGGATATCCTTGTACATCAACATGCCAGGCTGGGGCTTACTACCGAAAATGGTAAAATTGGGGCCGTTGGCCTTTAAAATATTATCGACATCCTGCTGTGTCCTGATAATTCCTTCGGACACATAACCCCATATAACCCCGTTAATCGGCTGTCCTATCAAATTCTGGTAATCACGCACCGATGCAGCCTGGTCAACCTTCAAATATTTATTATCAGCATATGACCAGTTGGCAGAAATACGATAGAAAAAATCGTTGATGTGCCTTTCGTGGCTAAGCGATAATTCAATGCCTTGTGCTGATGCTATTCCATAATTAACGGCCGGCAAGCTTGCTCCAACGGTGCTGGGAACCGAAGCTACACGGGCACCAAGAATATCGGTGGTTTTTTTGTACCATAAATCAACGGTTCCGGTAAGTATTCTTTTTGGCATGCCAAAATCCAGCCCCAGGTTGTAGTTGTGATTCCTTTCCCATGTAATATTGGGATTAATGGTTGAGCCTAATATTGTTGACGGCGGAAGTCCGGACCCAAGATAAGCTCCTGAGTTGGAATTAAAGTTATAGGTCTGTTGCCACTGCCATGGGGCAGTATTATCTGTGCCGGTTATACCGTAAGAAAGGCGTAGTTTTAATACATCAAGATATTTGGTAAAATCTGTAAAGAAATCCTCCTTGGCAATATTCCAGCCTGCTGAAACAGCCGGGAAATATCCCCATCGCTTATTTGCCGGGAAAATGTAAGACCCATCGGCTCGCATGGTAAAACCAACCAGGTATTTTGATGCATAATTGTAATCTATTCTGCCAAAATAAGAGGCAAAGCCTGTCGGCTGATTCTCATCACCCCTGATATACCAATCTGTACTATTGGTTGATCCTCCGTTGATTTGCTGATAATTAGGATTACTATAGTTATCATCCCATATATTTGAATAATGGCCCTGGAATGCAGATTGTTCATACCCGGCAAATGCACTAATATTATGAAGACCAAAAGAGCGGTCATAATTGAGCATTAAATCCAATTGGTAATTAGAGGATTGGGAATACGACTCTTCCAACTCAGTTGGGGCCCC
>JAICXZ010000735.1 GCA_025934475.1 Mucilaginibacter sp.
AGCAACATATATACAAACCAAAGATGGCCTATATCGGTACCGAAATTGACGAATGTTTTAGGGATATTGATCAGTTCAGCATTCAGCGTTCCCTGGCCCGTCAGGTAAAAATAAACAGCATACAGCACGCACCAGATAACAAATGGGATCACTACGCGCGTAAATCGCTTTTTGAAGAAAGTGTTGACCTCGCCGACAGGGAAAAGAAAAAAACCGGAAAGCATAACAAACAACGGAACACAGGTGCGGCAGAGCGAATTGTACCAGCCCACCCAATGAGCGTCGGGGGTATTGAGTGTTTGCCCGATGTTGCCGATGTAATAAAATTCGCCGGAGTGAACCTGTAGAACCATGTAGCAGGCCATAACCCGCAAGATGTCTAAGCCGTAATGACGCTTAACAGGAGTAGGTGTCATAACAGCTAATATAGAAAATTAATGATACAGGCTCGCCTTATATCTCTTTGCGAGTAGTTGGGTTGCCCGGCTTAAATCGATGTCCACAACTGTAACTCCCGGCTGGCGGTAAGGCTGATAAGCCAAGCAATGACCATCAGGAGCAATAACCGCACTGGCCGATTCCGGATATTGTGATGCATAATTGGATGTAGCGAAGTAGATCGTATTCTCCATCGCACGTAGCATTTGTGCTTTTTCGTAATAGGGATTGTCCTTATGTCCCCATTCGGTAAGGGCTGGTCCGGCGGTTTCACTGGCACTAAAATTGGGGTGAAAGACGATCTGTGCCCCACGCATTGCCGCCCAGCGTGTCGCTTCGGGATAACGAAAGCCTTCGTGACAAATAGTGATGCCAAATTTTACGCCGTTAACTTCAAATAGACGGCGTTCTGTTCCGGGTTGCCAGATGGGGTCCTCGGAGGGGTCAAGCTGATTTTTAGATTGATAACCTAATGATTCACCATTGGCCGATACCACATGCGCCACATTCAGGAATTTGCCTCCATCGTGCCAATCCATCGGAATGATGATGGCGATATTGTTGGCTTTGGCTATAGCGCATACCTGATTCAGGGCAGATTGTAACTCCTCTTGCGTACATTTTTCGGGGCTGTATTCAGGAATCGGGTAACCGGGCAAATAACTTTCCGGAAAACAAATGATCACAGCCTGCTGTGCAGCCGCTTCTTTGACCAGCTTTTCAACCTGATCTATTCCGTCTCTCAATGATTTTGGATATGGCGGAGAAGCTACTGCGATTTTCATATAGTGCTAAAATAAATATTTATCGATTGCCAACGAAAACGTCGGCTTGCACCTCCGAACTGATCATTTGGCAATTTTGGCTAAAGCCTTTGCCCTTTGCTATCGTCTCCTGTCCCATAAAGTGGGACGGCAATGAATCGCGTTGCTTTTTATTTCATTGCCGTTGGCTCAGCCAACGGTTAATAAGGAAATATTTAAGATGGCTTTAGCCTCAATATGGACGCGCGGTATTTTAGTTCAATCTTCCCGCCTTGCGCCACGCGCCCACCGCCCCGCTAAACCTTCTTCAGCACATAAAAATACATATCCCTGCTTTTAGCGAAACCCAGGCTTTCATACACTTTAATTGCACGATCATTATCGGCCCTAACATGCAGATAAGGAATTTCGGAAGCCGCCCTGATCCGTTCCACCTGGTGGATCAGCAGTTGTCGGGCATAGCCTTTGCCAGTATGGTCAGGGTGCGTGCAAACAGCACTTACTTCAGCATAATTACCGGCATGAAGACGCTGACCCGCCATAGCAGCCAAACGATCACCTTCAAAAATACCACGATAGTGTCCGAAATCGATCGTCCGTTCGGAAAATGGTCCCGGATTGGTTAGTTTGGTTAGACCGAGCATTTGTGGAATATGCTCATCTGATAATTGTACAAGTGCTGAGCCGTTTTCGCCGGCAGAAAGCGCTTCATCACAAATCATCTGGATACCCTTTACGAGGTGAAGTACCTTCCATTGTTTAGGTACATCGATTTCTATCTCCGTCATGAACAATGCAGGCTCAGCGTATGGCCGGATATCATAAAGCACCTTGAAATTCTCAGGCGTGTTTTCGGCAAGTCCAACAAAAGGGGAAACTTCTATGGGAAAGAATTTCGCTTTATCATTGCCAAGAGCCAGGTTTTGATTGCCCGAATTGAGTGCATGCCAGGCAGGGCTCTCCAGTACACATTTCATCAGGTAAACCTATAAAAAAGCCCGGTTACATATTTGTCTTGTCAGCTCGGATTATAAGTGTTTACATGAGGATGGCAATTTCCCCCCGATTCAATTGTGCCGTGACTTATCCTCTACGAAAGCTTTAAACTGATCGACCCACTTTTGGTTCTGTTTTTTCATCATGTCTGCAGCGAACATCGACATCCGCTTTGGCATAAGCCCTTTTGCTTTCATATAGCCAACGCCGGTTACATAAAGCGTATGATCACCGGGCAGTTCTTTGAAGCGGGTTATCATAGTGTTGGCGCCATGCTTTTGCTCGTAAAAGGCGATCATCTCTTTAGGCAAATTCATCTCTTCGATGGTCTCGGTCAGTTCGATTTTATGGCTGCCACTTACGAAGTTGATTTTCGCCTTGGCACCAGTAGTGCGGGGCGTACCGCTG
>JAICXZ010000144.1 GCA_025934475.1 Mucilaginibacter sp.
ACTGCAAGTGTATTAGTTGCAGTAGCCCCGCCTGTTATCAATCGATCGCCAAAAGTGATTGACGAAACCAGATTAGGAGGTGTCGCGGTTACTTCAGGATTGTTGGTATAATTTGCATTAACACCGATGTAAACCTGGTCGGTCGATTGCTGGTCGCCCGGATAGTCCGTAGCCGGATTGCTAGTGGTACCATTGGTCGTCGACTGCCAGTTGTTGGGATTATTCCATGCTGTACTTACCCCGCCTATCCAATCATAAGTAGTGGATGAGGGCGACGTACAAGTTAACGTTGCCGTGGCAGTAGCCGGCAAGTGGTGCGTATCCCCTGCTTGTGTGGCCGTTATGGTTGCAGTCCCTATTCCAACCAAATGGATCAGCCCCCCCGAAGTTATAGTTGCAACAGCGGTATTACTGCTACTATAAGTTATTGGCAACCCAAAATTCGATGTAGCCCCCGGATCGAAATCGGGTGTATTAATCGACTTCGAGCTCAATGTAAACGAAATAGTTTGCGAAAAATTTACAAGGTCCTTGTACAACTGGAAACTCAGGAACGTATTATAAACTATCCTATGACCTGCATCTACATAGTGAATACCATCGCCGTAACCTATCGCCGGGTTAATTTCAAAATTTGTTGACGAAACACTCAATAATGTGAGAAAATTATTGACGATAGCCGTGTTGTACGTGCTGTTTGAAGGATATTGTGCGGCTAAAAGTCCATTAAACGTGCCTAAGTCGGCCTGCTCTGAAGGATCAAGCCCTCCACTGGACAGTCCTCCCGGATCACTGTATAAATCCCTGGGCTGCGTTCCCGTTAAAATATAGGGAACATGAGCAGCATCCAGCGCATTGGTAATAGTGGTGTAGTTAGCTAGCGTCTCCGAATTAGAATACCCGTCCGCTATATCATTTGTTGGCAAACTAATGATGACAAAGGTTGGATTATAGCTCAAGGCTTTGGTAACGTTCTGGCCTGTGTTGGGAGCGGAAGCATAAGATGGATGCGATGAACCCGTTGGCAGACAGACATAAGTGGTATTGCCCGGGTAAGCAATATTGATAATGGTATCGCCACGGCTATAAAAATGCAGATCCTTTTGCAAACGATTAACCCACGCTGAATCAGGTACGGTTGACCTCCAGCCATAAGCGCTTGACGAACCCATTACTACAATGGTTCGTTTTGAGGTGTTTGTCAGCTGCGCATAACCCGTTTGGGCCAGCATAATGACTGCCATAAAAAGCAAAAGGGGTGCTCTTTTTATACGCGACATGTTTTCCTATGCAGGTAGTGATCGATTGTAGGTTGAAATTGCGACAAGGGAGATGTTCCTTTTACTTCGTCTTTATTAACTAAGTCTATATTACAACTCAACTCGATGTAAATATATCACCTAGAAGTTAACAAAACAAATTTAAGGTTAACACTCACGCCCTCAACTTATATATCGATCTTGGCATACCTGGCATTTTTCTCGATAAACTCACGGCGTGGAGCTACCTCATCGCCCATAAGCATCGAAAAAGTGTGGTCGCATTCGGCAGCGTTTTCTATGCTTACCTGCCTTAGTGTCCGCGTATCAGGGTTCATGGTTGTTTCCCAAAGCTGCTCTGCATTCATCTCTCCCAAACCTTTATACCGCTGGGTATGCACACTATCCTCTTTTCCCGATCCCTTTAAACGTTGAATTGCCGCTTCGCGTTGCGTTTCATTCCAACAATATTCCTGATCTTTTCCTTTTTTAACGAGATAAAGTGGTGGAGTGGCGATATACACATAGCCAAATTCAACCAATTCTTTCATATAACGGAAAAAGAAGGTCAGGATTAATGTAGTAATGTGCGAACCGTCGACGTCGGCATCGGTCATGATTACTATCTTGTGATAACGCAGTTTAGTAATGTTAAGCGCTTTATCGTCTTCGGGAGTTCCGATACTAACACCGAGTGCGGTGAACATGTTCTTGATCTCTTCGTTTTCGTATATCTTATGCTCCATTGCCTTCTCCACGTTCAGAATTTTACCCCTCAATGGAAGAATAGCCTGGTACTCCCGGTTACGGCCCTGCTTGGCGGTACCACCCGCCGAGTCACCTTCGACGAGGAATATCTCGCATAACGAAGGGTCGCTATTGGCGCAATCAGCCAGTTTTCCGGGTAATCCGGAACCGCTCATTACGTTTTTCCGCTGAACCATTTCGCGCGCCTTACGAGCTGCGGCGCGAGCAGTTGCAGCCAGGATAACCTTATTAACAATCATCTTGGCCTCACGAGGGTTCTCTTCCAGATAATTGTTCAAGGCCTCGCCTACAGCCACGTTCACAGCGCCACTTACCTCACTGTTGCCCAGCTTGGTTTTGGTCTGCCCTTCAAACTGCGGCTCACCAACTTTAACCGATATAACAGCGGTCAGACCTTCCCGGAAGTCGTCGCCGGTTATGTCAACCTTAACGTTTTTCAGGAGACCTTCCTTTTCGGCATAACCTTTAAGCGTACGGGTCAAACCCATTCTGAAACCGGCTACGTGTGTTCCACCTTCGATGGTATTGATATTGTTAACGTACGAGTGTACGTTTTCTGAATAGGTATCATTGTATTGTAGCGCCAACTCTACCGGCACGCCCTGCTTGGTACCTTCAACATAAATCGGCTCTGCAATCAACGGTGTACGTGTACCATCCAGATATTTAACGAACTCTTTCAGGCCACCTTCAGAGAAAAACTCCTCACCCAGGAAAGTTCCGTCATCGTTAGTCACGCGCTCATCAGTAAGCGTAAGCCTGATCCCTTTATTAAGGAAAGCCAGCTCGCGCAAACGAGTAGCAAGGGTATCGTATCTATATTCCGTTGTTTGGGTAAAAATTTCAGCATCCGGCTGAAACCACTGTATCGTTCCGGTTTTATCCGATTCACCTATGGCTTTTACATCAAACATAGGCTTACCCCGTTCATACTCCTGGGTGAATATCTTACCCTCGCGATGAACGAGCGTTTTCATATGGATCGACAGCGCGTTAACGCAGGAAACACCCACGCCGTGCAAACCGCCCGAAACCTTATAAGTATCTTTATCAAATTTACCGCCGGCGTGAAGTACGGTCATTACAATTTCAAGTGCCGACTTTTGTTCTTTCGTATTTATACCGGTAGGAATACCTCGGCCATTATCACCAACGGTGATCGAATTGCCTTTATGAATAGTAACATTAATTGTATCACAGTATCCCGCCAATGCTTCGTCGATAGAGTTATCGACCACCTCATACACCAGGTGATGAAGACCTTTGGGGCCGGTATCGCCGATGTACATCGAAGGGCGTTTACGCACAGCCTCGAGCCCTTCTAAAACCTGAATATTATCTGCTGAATAATTGGATTTGTTGTTATTTTCTTCGCTCATAAAAAGTCTTCAACGGCGCTTATTTTGGCAAAAGCGCTAATGGACAAATTTACGAAATTATGCCCGTATTTGCAGCATTGTGGATAAAAAACGACGATGTTTAAATCGATGTACAGATGTGCAAATATGCAAATGTGCAGATGCCTGCCATTACCTCTAAAATTCAGCAATTACCATTGCTAAGTGCCTCATTTGCACATCTGCACATCCGCACATCTGCATATCAAAACCCATTAGGATAGTTCAATCGAAACATTATCTTTGTCAAAATTTTTTTAAAACAGTAAAATGAAAACAAGGGCTTCCCTTCTAACAAAATTGACAATGGGTTTGCTGGCGGCAGGTAGCCTGGCAGCATGCAATAAATCAGGATCATCATCGGCAAGCAATACGCCACCACCGGCAAATACAGCAGTGGTTTATGTAAACCAGGACAGTTTGATGGTGAAATATGACTATGTGAAAGATATGCGCAAACGCCTTGACGACAAGGGGAATGCCGCTAAAAATGACGTTGGTTCAAAGCAACAGGCCCTGCAACGGGAATATGCTGACTATCAAAAAAACGCTAACACCATGAGTGCTAACGAGCGCTCAATGACCGAGTCGCGTTTACAACGTGAAGGCCAGGAGTTTCAGCAGTATCAGCAAAATGCCGGTGCACAACTTCAAAGCGTACAGGCTGATGAAAGCAAAAAGTTGTATGACAAAGTTTACGCCTTCACCAAGCAATATGCAAAGGATAACGGCTACAAAGTGGTTTTAACTTTCTCTGCCGGCAATACTGTTGGTTTGCTATACGCTGATCCAAGCCTTGATGTAACTAATGACTTTATCAAGAAGCTTAACGACGCATACGGTAAAGACAAGAAGTAATAGCTAAACAAAATATAAAATTAAAAACCCCGGTTTGTCGACCGGGGTTTTTAATTTTACGTTTTATGGAAGTGCCCGATCACGAGAAGTTTATGCGGATAGCCATTCAACTGGCAGAGCAGAATGTAAAACAATCCGCGGGCGGCCCCTTTGGCGCTGTTATTGTAAAAGATGGTGAAATAGTGGCGCAGAGCCCTAACCGGGTTGTAACAGAAAATGATCCTACAGCTCATGCAGAGGTCTCAGCAATTCGGATCGCTTGCCAGCACCTTGTCACCTGCAATCTCGAAGGCTGCACCATCTACACCAGTTGCGAGCCATGCCCTATGTGTCTTGGCGCCATCTATTGGGCACGCATCGATACCATCTATTATGGAAACACCAAGATCGATGCTGCGGCCATAGGCTTTGACGATCACTTCATCTACCAGGAATTGGAACGACCACTCCATGAGCGGAAATTGAAAATAACCCAATTGCTGCCAGAAGAGGCCCTTATTGCTTTTAAACTCTGGCAATCTACCGAAACCAAAACTGACTATTGATAGCCGTTAAATAAAAAAAGCGCCCACCCTTTGGTAAACGCTTAATAGTATTAATGGACAAATTATGTTTCTTTAGTCGACGAGTACTTCAATTTCTTCTTCGTCGCCGCTAATATTGTCAAGGAATTCGAAATGAGAGTTTTTGCTGATGAACTCGGGAACAATTTCCTTCATTTTGTTAACAACAGAGACGTCATCGTATTTTTTATTCAGCTCCAGCAAGTCGTCGATATCTTCAACAACCTGCTTATATGGGTAGCTGATCACCTTGGCGATCTTAATCTTCGGATGGTGGGTTGGCATAGTAAGCTCGCCCATATTCAGTAACTCTTCGTATAGCTTTTCACCCGGCCTTAAACCAGTGTAAACAATTTTGATGTCTCTATCAGGCTGCAATCCGGCCAGCTTTATCATCTTCAGCGCCAGGTCGGTGATCCGAACCGGTTCGCCCATATCGAAGATAAATATTTCTCCTCCCGTTCCCATTGTTCCTGCCTCAAGCACCAATTGCACTGCTTCAGGAATGGTCATAAAATAGCGGGTAATATCCGGATGGGTAACTGTAATAGGCCCGCCTCGTTGTATTTGAGCTCTGAAACGAGGTATTACCGAACCATTCGAACCCAATACATTACCGAAGCGGGTTGTTACAAAACGTGTAACAGGTATACCGTTCTTGTTATTCGCAGGACTATCCTTAAGTGATTGGATATAGATCTCGGCAATACGCTTGGTTGTACCCATGATATTAGACGGGTTCACGGCCTTATCAGTAGATACCATCACGAACTTGCGCGTACCAAACAATACTGCAAGATCAGCAACGTGTTTGGTGCCCAAAACATTCGCCAATATTGCTTCCGAAGGATTTTCTTCCATCATTGGCACGTGTTTGTATGCTGCTGCATGGAAAACCACTTCTGGCTTATAATCCTCGAACAATTTGTACATGCGGCGATAATTCCTTACATCGGCAATAAATATCTTGGTGCAGATATGCGGGAATTTCTCTTCAACTTCCAGCTTCATTTCGTGCAAAGGCGACTCGGCCTGATCGCACAGAATAACCATTGCCGGCTTGTAGCCCAATACCTGGGTAACTATTTCCGATCCTATGGAACCTGCTGCTCCGGTAACGAGCACCCGCTTACCATACAGATCCTCAGAAATGCGTGTCGTATCAATTTGAATTGGTTTACGCTGCAGCAGGTCCTCAATCTTAAGATCCTGCATCTGCTGGAGATTCAGCTTACCATATATCCACTGGTCAGAAGGCGGCACAGTCAATACTTGAATGCCTAAAGCGAGGCATTTTTCCAGCGCTGCTTTCTTGGCCTGCTCATCCAGATGATTGTTCATCACAATCAGCTTATCTACTTTATATTTTTCTTTAAGCTTGGCTAGTTTGTCGATATGATAAACCCTTACCTGCTGTATTTCCTTATCGATCTTTTTCCCGCCGTCGTCGATGAAGCCAACTACCGCGAAATTGGTATTCATGCTGGCCTCCAAAGCCTGTTTAACCAAAACGGCATTGCTACCAGAACCATATATCAGGACAGTTATCTTCTTGCCCGAACTATTATAATTGAGGTAAAAAAACGCGCTCTTCGCCATAGTACGCAGCAAAATGAGCAGCGTGCTCGATACCGAGAAGTTAATGAGTAAAACAAGATTTACTGTAACCTGGTTCACATGAATCACGTGCACCACCCAAATGTTTATAACAGCCAGATACACTAAGCTACTGATGAACACCGAACTGAATATTCGCAATACGTCCCGTGTATTTGAGTAACGGATCAGGCCGATGTGTATACGCATGGCATACATCACAATGGCTGAAATTATACAGTATAAACCGGTATAGATAAAGAAGTAGCCGCGAAGGATATTAATAAACTCGAATCGCTGAACTATGAAATATGAAGTGGAGAAGGACCAGGCAACAATAATAAGGTCGACAAACATTATCAACCATCTTGGAACCACCCTGGTAAAAAGTAGAAATTTCTTCATATAGATGGTAGTAGGTGATGTGTAGTAAAAATACTCTTTTTTTGGTAAACAAAAAATTAATTAACTAGCGGTAAAAGCGCCTTTTTTAACGGAAATTTCACTCATAAGGTTTAGTAGCCTTTCAAATTTCTTTCTGTTAAAAAGTCATTTACCTCACATCGATCACGCAACAATCAAATAATGAACGCATTAATTATAAAATCAAGGAACAAAGTTAATATTATTTTAATAAATGAACTTATTTTTTAAAAGATGCGGTTATGATTTGCCGGTCTTCATAAGACGCGGTTTCAACGTAACATATATAATAGCAAGAGGAATTATCGTAATCAGGAAGAAACTTGAGGCTGAGAATTGCTGCAAAGCTATAATGGCAACAATAATCGCCAATTGTACCACAGCGTATCCTTAGGATACGAGTAAATGAGATGCCTTTTGCTCGTTTGCCAAAACCTGGTAAAAGTGCAGCCGGTGAGCCTTAAATA
>JAICXZ010000204.1 GCA_025934475.1 Mucilaginibacter sp.
AGTCACCTGGCTTAGGGTTCAATTTCAGTATCTCTGCCACAACGCCCCTTAATTCGTGCGACGACATATTTAAAGCTTTTTCGAGCTTGTCATAATGTTTGCGTGTAAATTCGTCGAGATAATGTTCAACAACCTGTATCGCCTTCTTAACGATGGGGTCATTTTGATCCTTGCGCTTCAGTTGTATTAACAAGCATTCCTGTAAGCTGCGAGCAGCCACACCCGGAGGGTCGAAAGCCTGGATAACTTTCAGCATCTCCTCAACTTCTTCATCTTCGGCAAAAATGTTCTGAGAAAATGCCAGGTCGTCAGTCAGCGATGTAACCGAACGGCGAAGGTAGCCATCATCATCCAGGCTGCCTATGATCTGCTGACCAATTCTGAAATCCTTGTCCGACAAAGGAACAAGGTCAAGCTGTGCCTGTAAGTTCTCAAAAAATGAACTTTGTACAGCTATCGGAATCTCTTTGCGGTCGTCGTCATCGTCGCCATTCTGATCATAGCGGGACCCGTATTCGTTCAGGTTATCTTCCTGTAAATAGTCTTCTATATTGAATTCATCGGCAGGGCCAGAATCTTCGTCGTTATTAAAATTATCGTCGTCTGAGTCGTGATCAGCGTACTGATCTTCGGGTTCGTTGAGGTTTGTAAGGCTCAGGTCTTCAAGGGCAGGATTCTCTTCCAACTCCTCTTTTATACGGGTATCTAAGGACACAGTGGGCACTTGCAACAGTTTAATAAATTGTATCTGCTGCGGAGAAAGTTTTTGTAAAAGTTTTTGTTGAAGATTCTGTTTTAGCATAAAATGGACCTGCCCAAAAATACATCAATTAACCGTAAACGCGAAAAATTTAACCTGATGGATACGTTTCGGTCTCCCTTTAAACGTAAAATGACAATAAGTGTTTAGTTACGACATACGGAATAATACATTTTATGATTTCATATTTTTTTGTATGTTTAATAAACTAAACATTAAACTTATGGCTATTGTAAAAGAGTTCAAGGAATTTGCGATGCGCGGCAATGTTGTCGACCTCGCAGTCGGTGTTATCATCGGTGCTGCCTTTGGTAAAATCGTGACTTCTCTGGTTAACGATATTATCATGCCACCGATAGGATATCTAACCGGCGGTATCGACTTTAAGAATCTTACCGTTTTAATTAAAAAAGGAGACCCAACAAAGAAAATTGCCGATGTAACTATAAACTATGGTAACTTCATTAATACCCTGATCGAATTCCTGATAATTGCTTTCTGCATTTTTATGATAGTTAAAGCAATCAATTCGTTGAAGCGACCCGAAGAAATTCCACCTACAGCACCACCAGAGCCAACCCGTGAAGAGGTTTTACTTACCGAAATACGCGACTTGCTGGCGAAAGGGAAATAAGTTTTATTTGTTTAAAAAGCCTGGCCTCGTGCGTTTTTCGTGCGGGGTTTTTATTTATCGAGCTGTATACCTGGAGCGGGGCAAAGGAATTTAGCTTGTCAATACGTCTTCGGCAGTTTAGGGTCAGTAAGGATAATGTAATCGTTATCCTTGCTGTATTTTGTCCAGTCGGGGTTATCAAAGCTGTCGTCTGAGAAGCAGGCTATGTTTATGATCCTGGACTTTGAATAGTATCTTTTTAACTGGGAGGCTGCGCCCAATTTATCTTCACTATGAAAGCCGCCATTTACTTGTAGTATTTTATAACCATCGTGTTTTTTCAGGAAACGCGCTATTGACCAGCCCATAGTGGCGTCCCAGGTATTTTGGGCCTGGTACATTTGCATGCCGCCTGCCGAACTGTGTCCTCCCATTATCTGCACAAACTTGTCATAATAGGCTCCGGTAGCAGTGTCAATGGGCAGGGGCGGAAGATAGAATTTGCTGACATTATTCAATTCACTCAGACTGGTTATTCCCATCCGGCTCACCATGTTGACGTACCGTGACGGGGCATTTGCAGCTATTATCGGAATATGATTGGTCTTAGCATATTCTATCATCGGTCGATAATCCTTGTAGTTGTGCCATGCTCTGGCATCGATAATAAAGTTCTTTTCACGTATTAGTCCGCCCAAGTATTCATCAAGGACATTCTGGCAATCAGTTTCGAACATCTCCATACTGAGCGCCGTTTTCCCGGGATATTTTTCGGTTATTTTCTGAAGCAGCAGAGCTTCCAATACGTGGCAGGTTGTATCGTCATGTTCTTCCCCGAAAAATAATACGTCGGCTTTATCCAGGCCAGTAAGCACATCGTCAACGGTAACCACTTTTTGCTGGCTGGTACTGTAAATCTTATAATGTTCCTGACCAAGAACTATTATTGGACAAATGATGAAGAATAAGAAAATGATGATTTTCATGGAATAAACCAGACTATAACAACAACCTAAATTACGACACGAAAAATCATTTAACAAATAGTATAATTGCGTTTGAAAAGTTGAAAAATAACACTACATTTGCGCTCTTGTTTTTAAAAACGACGAATAGACTACAATAGCGATGAAAAGAACGTTTCAGCCTTCTCAAAGAAAAAGAAGAAATAAACACGGTTTCCGTGAGCGTATGGCAACTGCCAATGGCAGAAGAGTATTGGCAGCCAGAAGAGCAAAAGGCAGAAAGAGATTAACTGTTTCTGACGAGCGCGCGCACAAAGCTTAATAGCGATAATTGCTTATACTCTATATTGAGGCTCTGGCCATTATTGCTAAATTGCAGTTGAGGCATGAGCAAAATATACACTTTCACAAAAGAAGAACGGTTATGTAATAAAAAGCTCATTGACGAGCTTTTTCGTAACGGTTCTTCTTTTTTAGTTTATCCCTTCAAGGTTTCGTGGCTAATCACTGCTGAATCACAGCTATATCCGGCACAAGTTTTATTTTCGGTTCCGAAAAAGAGATACAAACACGCTGTTGATCGCAACTTACTTAAACGCCGCATGCGTGAAGCCTACCGGCTAAGCAAAGAGCAATATTTGTATTTGCCTTTAAAAGATATGGGTAAACAAATCGTTTTTTCCATAGGGTATGTCGGTAAGGAAATAGCCGATTATGCTTTTATAGAAAAGAAGATGCTAAAATTGCTCAATAGCCTGGCTCAGCCCGATGCAAAATGATGTTGATCATCGAAATATTGAAAACGATAATCGGCTGGATTTTTTTGCTGTTGATTAAAATATACCAGTACTTTATCTCGCCGCTTACCGGAGCCTCATGCCGATATACGCCAACCTGTTCGCAATATGGTGTTGAAGCGATAAGAAAATACGGTGCCTTTAAAGGCGGCTGGCTAACCATAAAAAGAATACTAAGGTGCCATCCCTGGGGCGGGCATGGACACGACCCGGTACCTTGATTATAGTCTGAAGTTCAAAGTCCCAAGTCCAAAGTCCCATAAGAGTGGGTTAGACTTAAGACTTAAGACTCAAGACTTAAGACTTAAAGAAATGATACTTCAAATAGAAACTGCAACTACTGTGTGTTCAGTCGCACTGGCCGAAAATGGCAAAGTCCTGGCTTGTAAAGAAGCCGACCAACGAAATATCCACGCCGAGAAGATTACTTTATTTATTGATGAAGTACTAAAGTCCGCGGATAAAACCTATGACGAGATAGATGCTATTGCGGTTAGCAGTGGCCCGGGCTCCTATACAGGTCTACGTATCGGTGTATCAGCCGCAAAGGGCTTAAGCTTTGCATTAGACAAGCCATTGATAGCTGTTGAGACGCTTCAGGCTATGGCCAACGGCTATGCTGAAATAAACGATATTGATACGGGTACATTGCTTTGCCCCATGGTAGACGCAAGGCGAATGGAAGTTTTTACAGCTGTATTTGACGAGTATGGGGATAGAGTGATAGAGGCTACCTCGGCAAAGATTATCGATGAGGAGAGTTTCCGCGACCTCTTATCAACCAATAAAATAATTTTCTTTGGCGACGGAGCAGGGAAGTGTCGTGATATATTAAGCGCACATGCGAATGCAGTAATTGTAGATGATTTTACCAACTCAGCGCGTTACATCACCAGGAAGGCCAATGAGAAATACCTCGACAAAGATTTTGAGGATGTCGCCTATTTTGAGCCTTATTATCTTAAGGATTTTATTGCAGGTAAGAAAAAGTCGGTTTAACCCCTACCAGTAGGTTTTGAACAATCGGTTATACAAACGCCCCAAGAATCCGCGCTCGCCATTTGGTATTGTACTTGCGTTAAGCGGATGCTCGATAACCGGTCCGAATTTAAGCGAAAAACCAAGGAAGAAATCCGCTCCCGTAAATGATCCGTTGGCGTAACTTGCGTAGCTGCGGGATGCAACCGCCAGAGCCTCAGTTTTTAGCAGCCTGTCGGTCCCAATGTAAAACTCGCCATTGGGAGCCTTCAACATGAATTGCAAGCCAAGGTTGAACAGGTTGAAATTATCGTAGCTTCCGGTCAGGCTCAGGTTGTACTTGTTTTTATATTCAAAACGGTTCACCAGCGCCCCAGTATATCCATTATACCACAATTCTTTAGCTCCGACCAGCGTTGGTGAATATTTAAAAAACAGATCGTCATCCAGATAGTAAGTCTTGCTAGCGCTCACTTCAAGCCTGGAGTTTGTGGGAGACGTAAATGATGCTACTTTCTTTTGGTCGTTTAAGATGTTCTTAACTTTGGTGAATACACTGTCCTCACGACGCTTGCCGTTAATGTCTTTGATAACCTCTGTCCCATTAAAATTGGCAATGGCCGATTGACTATACCAATGAATAAAGCCAAGGTCTTTAACATTCATCTGTATAGTTACATGGTCATCGGTTACATAGCTTGATCCCATTGTTATTTGAGCTCCCGGACTCCGTATTATTGGTAAAAAACTGCGTAAGTCGAAATTGCCGGGGCCTTTGCTTTGATAGTATTTGCCCTGCAGGGAAAGGGTAGCTGTATTGTTTTCGTTGTCGAAGCTTATGTGGGATTGATAGATATCTAGTTTACTGTAGTCAACACCCAGCAGGAACCCAAGCTTTACACCAAATGCTAATCTGGGTGTTATCTGTTCGCGATATGACAGGCCTATCGAGTTATATATCTGATAGTAGTAGTGATCGTTGAAAATGTTATCGTAGACATCGTTGCTGAAAGCTCCTGAGCCATTGAAAAGCGCCACGGACTCATCCGAAAAGTTGCCTCTTCCTTCAACCTTGGTTTGCATAAAAAAGCCTATTTCAGTGTTCCCCTTCAAGCTGCTGAAAACCTTAAACATAAGCTCGTATGCACCGGCACTAATGTTGGCATTATTGAATTTATTGCCGCCTATAACCAAATCGCTGTTGTTGTATTTGCCGCCGAACGCGCGGTTTACCAGTGATGCCTGGACGTCGCCGGTCAGAAAGAAATTGGCGTTAAAATTTGGGATAAGGAAATTGAACGCGTACTCTTTACTTGTGTCAGGTATGAACGCATGTTGCGAAGGGTTTTCGAACGAATCGTAAAGCGTCCCGGTATTATATTGTGAAAATTGCTGAGAGAACCCCTTAGCTGCTAGCAATATAAAACAAGAAACAAGCGTAAACCTTTTCATCATAAATATCTCAGGGGCAGTATTGTTATATATTATATATTAAATATAAGCTTCAAAAATCAAATTTTCACTACAAATTGAAAAATTTAAAATCTCTGCGTTTTAAACGGAAATTTGGCTTTTTAGTTCTAAGAGAAAAGATTTTTTTTAAAAAGAAGTGTTTGCCGAAGTAGTATCGGTGAGCAACCGCATACAAAAATTGGTATAGAAATTCTTGTCAGCTGCCGAAAATTGCCACGAAGCACCATAAAAATTTTTCCATCCTGGTTCGGACCTGTTGAGATCGTTATGAAATGCTGGCTTCATATCTTGTTTAAATAGTAGGGTGGCATTTTTAATATGGATAAACAAAGCCACATTGCATCTTTCGGCTACTAAATTGTTGAAATCATTATAGCCCTCGGTTTTGGACAAAAACTTTCGATTAGTGTAAGTGTCGTAATAGCTTGTAAGTTCCGATTCGCTGTTGGCCAAAATCAAATAGTTGTCAATCACCTTAAAATAAGGTCTTTTGAATAAGCTAAAGGGTTCGCCCAATAATATCTGTGGCAGCTTCTCATAATTGAACTGTCCACTGTTATCTGATGTCATCTTACTTATATTGGTCAAAAATGTAAGCAGTTTCAAGCCATCATTAATTTGCACGATGCCTATTTTTTCATGATAATGGGTAGTTACAATAGCAAATTCATTGCCGAGTAAATGCGAAAATTCCTTTAATATGCGGATGCCCGTCTCTATCTTAAC
>JAICXZ010000014.1 GCA_025934475.1 Mucilaginibacter sp.
AATGTGGTATGTGATTGAGGCTGATCAGGGCTCAACCCTTATCTCTGGTTTCAATAAACAGGTAAGTGAAGATATTTATGTAGACAAATTGAACGGTGGTCAAATTATGGATATCCTCAATCGTGAGGATGTGCAGGCTGGTGATGTTTTCTTTTTACCGGCAGGGCGTGTGCATACTATCGGCAAAGGTCTATTGATTGCCGAAATACAGCAAACCTCAGATATTACTTATCGTATTTACGATTTCGATAGGGTAGATGAAAAAGGGAATAAAAGAGAACTGCATACCGAAGAAGCCCTCGCAGCTATTGACTATAATTTCTATCCCGATTATAAAACTAAATATCAGCCGCATAAGAACGAAGCCGTAGGCCTGGTGAAATGCCCATACTTCACCACTAATGTCATGGACTTCACCCATAGCACTTCACGCGATTATTCTCAATTGGATTCATTTGTGATCCATGTATGTGTGGAGGGCAATTACGTGATCGAGTGCCATGGCAAACAGCACACCGTGAAAATGGGCGAATGCATTCTTCTGCCAAATACCGTTGAGCGTGTTGATTTGATTACCGTTAACGGCTTTAAGATTCTGGAAAGTTATATTGAGTAGTGAATGGTGAGTTGTGAATGGTCAGTGGTCAATTGGCTATTCACTATTGACCACTCACTCAATTGCCGTTAAACAAGTTTAACGGTAAACTTTGTGCCTTCATTAACGGTGCTGGTTACATCGATTGTGCCGCCCATGGTCTCGATTTGGTTTCGGGTCATAAACAAGCCGATGCCTTTTGCATCCGGGTTGTGGTGGAAGGTTTTATACATGCCGAATATCGAATCGCCATGCTTGTCGAGGTCGATACCGAGGCCGTTATCCTCAAAATACAGGTAAATATGATGTCTGATCCTGGCCGAACGTATCTTCACAAATGGTTTGCGGTCAGGATGCCTGTACTTGATCGAGTTGGTGACCATGTTCTGGAAGATGCTTTCCAGGTACGCAGGGATATAGTACACCTCAGCGCATTCGGTAAAGTCATATTCTATTTTGGCGCCCGACGCTTTTATGCTTCCTTGTAAGCCGGAAAGAACGTTTTTAAGTGCGTCTTCAAAATTGATTGTTTTGCGTTCCTTACCTGTTTCGGTCTGCATTTTTACGATCTCGCTCAAATGCTCTATTGTAGTATTTAAGCTGCCTGCGATCGACTTTATATGAGAGAATATTTCCTTGCGGTCGTCCTCAACATCAGTTTCATTAAACAGGTTGACCATAAACTGCAAATTGCCGGTATGGGAGCGCAGGTTGTGCGAAACGATGTAGGCAAAGTTTTGCAGGCGCTTGTTCTGATCGCTGAGCATATTTACCGCGTTCTGCACTTCCAGCTCCTTCTTTTTGATATAATCAATGTTCTGGAAGATGCCGCGAACGGTAACACATTTACCGTAATCGTCAATAACCGCCAGGCCTTTTACTCTTAGCCACAATTGATTATTACGTGCCGTGCGGAACTGCAGCTCCAGGTCGAATGGCTGCGAATATTTGATGATATTATCGATGGCCCTGGCCAATGCCTGCCGATGATCGGGTTCAAAAAAGCTAATAGCTTCCTCGATGCTCAGTTTTACCGATTCCTGCAATTCGTAAAGGTCATACGCTTCGCGGGTTAGCGAAAGCGTCATGCTTTTCACGTCGATGTCCCATCCGCCAACCTTTGCTATTTTGATAGTTTCGGTAAACAGGAAATCATTGCGGGTGGAATTTAACTGAAGTAGTTTGTGATCGTGGATATCGGCAATTGAACCGGTGATCTTCGGGGTCGAGTCGTCATCCCACCTTTTTGCAGTACTTTCAAACCAGTGATAACCATTTTGCTTCGTTAACAGCCTGATGCGGATAGTATCCGGAGCATCATGAAAATGCCTGTTGATCGATTTTAAGAAGAGTTGCTTGTCTTCGTAATAGAGCAGGTTTTCAAAAAAGAATTCGTATGAAGGGGGTATCTCGCCGGGTTCGTAGCCTAAAAGGACATAAAAACCCGGAGACCATTTAACTTCCTTAGTGCTGATGTTGTATTCCCAAATACCCGTATTAATGTTATTAATAATTTGGGCTACATGGAACTCACCATCGTAAGAAAATTTATCTCCTTCAGTGACGCTCATTTGATACTTCTGTCCTCAGAATAATATAGAATTGTGATAATCAATAGTTTAATTAGCTAGTTGTGGCACATATATGTCCCGGGAGGCATAATATGCCCACAGAGAATAACAAATAAGCGGCCAATGTTTTTTACCATCATTTAAATGGTCGTTCTATTCTATTCAAATACAATCCATTATTATACGGGAAAACGGCAAATTAAGTTATGGGAGGTGCGCTTGGCGTCAGGTGGAAATCGTCAAAATTGACAATTGTGGGCAATTATTTACCCATGATTACCAACGGATTAACCTGCCGTGTATTGGCTTAAATTATTGTGAGAAAATTGCAGAGCGGAGCGATTTTTATTCCGCAACACTCTTCTTTTCTATTTTTTTATGCAGGTGGAAGGCTTCGACCAATCCGGCAGAACCATACCACGGATGTAATTCCATCACTAATGAACCCGCCTTGATGGCCGGGTCAGTTTCGGTTAGCTTCTTTGCTTCTTCCACCGTTGAAACGTTGAAAATAAAGATGCCTTTAATATCCTGATCGTCCAGGAAGGGGCCGGCAACGATAAGCTTACCCTCATTGGCCAGGCGCATAATATTTTTGAGATGCGCCTTTTGCAATTCAGCTCGCGCGGCTGAGTCCTTCAACCGGTTTGGGCCGGCTTTTAGAAAAGCCATTACATAAGTTTTCATGCCGTAATCGTCGGCGCCAAGTTTTTTGGCCAGTTTGGCATCGTACTGCGGATTATTTGACTGCGCGTAGCACGCGCTTCCTGCCATCAATAGCAGGACAATAGCAATGTTCCTGATCATGGGGATAATCAAATTAATTAAGATTTTAAATATACAGTTTCGGCTTGACTGATAAGGGATTATTCTGTAAAGCGTTTGGTTATTTCGGCCAGTGCATCATTCGCTATCCATCTAGCGGATTTACTGTCCTGCTGCGCAATTCGTTTTGCCGCATCAATAGCGGCATGGTTCAATGTTTTATTCTGTTTTCCTATTTGCCTGAGCGCCCAATTTAGGGCTTTCTTGACAAAGTTTCGTTCATCCCAAGCCTCCCGTTCAATTACAGGCAAAAAATTGATTAATTGCTGATCCGGAATTTTTTTATGGTGAACCGGTAGCTCGGCCATCAGCACAAAACCCGCCCGCTTTACAAATTCCTTTTCGGAGGCACTGTATTCCAGCGCTTTTTCAATCACATAAGGTGTCCGGACCAATAAGTTGCCACATACCTGGTCGCATAAGTCCCAGGAATCGAAACCGGCCACCCATTGATCCATTTGCAGTTGGGTTACTTCAGTGGGAACGTCAATCATGGAAGCCAGTATCCTGGCCTCGTGAATACCTGTTTCCCAAAGTTCAAGCGACAAAGGGTGATTCTTTTTAATCTCCCGGGCAAGTTTTCGTAGTTCGGGTATCCTTATGCCGAGCGCATTTGAGGTGTTTATACCGTACCGCCTCATCCCATCGAAGTAGGTAGGATTGGATTTTTCTTTAAGGAGGTCGATGACTTCCCTTACGTCTATTTCAATGGGTATTCCAGCCATCTCTTATGTTGGGTTTTCACCTCTTCATGGGTTAATAAATTATCCTCATTTAAATTTTCTTCGAATGCGAGAAGCAATTCAACTTTTTGTTCTTCATCCAAAGAAACAATTAGCTCTTTATTTGATTTTTTCATTAGTCTAAAATAAAAAAAGCCGGGCAAGACACCCGGCTCAATAAATTAAAATTTCGAAATCGGCATCCCGACTTCCGAAATTAAAGATTTCCTCTCAGCTCTTGCTCACGCTCAATTGCTTCGAACAACGCTTTAAAGTTACCGGCACCAAACGAACGAGCGCCTTTACGCTGGATAATCTCGAAGAACACTGTAGGGCGGTCCTCAAGCGGCTTGGTGAATATTTGCAGCAGATAACCTTCGTCGTCACGATCGACCAGGATCCCCAATGCTTTTAGTGGCTCCAAATCCTCGTCAATGTGGCCCACGCGGGTCAAAAGGTCATCGTAATAGGTGTTCGGTACATGCAAAAATTCTATACCGCGCTTTTTAAGCTCAGTAACCGTCTCAACAATATGGTCTGTTGCCAAAGCAAGATGCTGAACGCCTTCGCCTTCGTAAAACTCGAGATATTCTTCGATTTGAGATTTCTTTTTACCCTCCGCCGGCTCATTGATCGGGAATTTTACATAGCCGTTTCCGTTACTCATTACTTTGCTCATTAGTGCAGAGTATTCGGTCGAGATCATTTTATCGTCGAAGGTGAGGATGTTTTTAAAACCCATCACTTCTTCGTAAAAATTTACCCAGTCGTTCATCTTATGCCAACCCACATTTCCTACGCAATGGTCGACATATTTGAGGCCAGTTGGAGTGGGATTATAGTCTGATTTCCATTCCTGGTAGCCTGGCAAAAAGATGCCATTATAATTCTTACGCTCGATAAACATATGAGCGGTTTCGCCATAAAGCTTGATGCCGCTGGTATGCACCTCGCCATGCTCATCCTTCAATGTTTGGGGCTGTTGGTAAGGCTCTGCGCCACGCATAGTAGTTTGCTCAAAAGCATCGTAGGCGTCATCTACCCAAAGTGCCAATACTTTAACACCGTCGCCATGTTTCTTCAAATGCTCGGCAATAGGATGATCAGAGTGCAGCGGACTGGTCAATACCAGACGAATCTTATCCTGCATCAGCACATAAGATGCCCTGTCGCGCACGCCGGTTTCTGGTCCGGCATAGGCAAGACTCTGAAAGCCAAAAGCGGTTTTATAAAAGTGGGCAGCCTGCTTGGCATTGCCTACGTAAAATTCAACATAATCTGTACCGTTCAACGGTAAAAAATCAGTTGCTTGTGTCTTTTTATCTAAAGTTTGTGTTTCCATTGTTTTAGTTATAAAGGTTATAGATGTTGGAGAAGTTGTAGAGGTTTAACTTTTACAATCTCTACAACTCTTTCAACGTTTTTAACCATTTGCCGCCCAACTTTTATAATAATTAGGATCTTCTATCCTGATTGCATCTTCGGTTAGCATCAGGGGCCTGAAGGGGTCTATCATTACTGCCAACTCCTCTGTCGATTCTTTGCCGATAGATTTCTCCACCGTGCCGGGATGCGGTCCATGCGGTATGCCGCCGGGATGCAGGGTTATTTGTCCTTTTACTACGCTCTTGCGGCTCATGAAGTCGCCGTCCACGTAATAGAGCACCTCGTCGCTGTCCACATTGCTGTGGTTGTATGGTGCCGGTATCGATAGTGGGTGATAGTCATACTTTCGAGGCACAAATGAGCAAATCACAAAATTGTGGCCCTCAAACGTTTGGTGCACTGGTGGCGGTTGATGTAAGCGCCCAGTAATCGGCTCAAAGTTGTGGATCGAAAATCCGTAAGGATAGTGGAATCCATCCCACCCAACAAAATCGAAAGGATGCGTGCCGTAGATGTATGGATAGATCAGCCCCTGCTTTTTGATCAGGATTTTGAAATCCCCGTGCTCATCGTGTGTCTCGATATTTTCGGGCAGCTTCAGATCGCGTTCGCAATAAGGCGAATGCTCCATCAACTGACCATATTGATTCAAATACCGTTTTGGTGAACGTATCGGGCTAAAGCTTTCGACTATAAACAGGCGGTTGTCCTCACCGTCAAATTCCATCTGGTAAATAGTACCGCGCGGAACGATGAGGTAATCGCCGTATTCAAATTTGATATTACCGAAACCGGTTTTTAAAATGCCCGAACCCACGTGGACAAAGATCACTTCATCAGCCTGGCTGTTTTTGTAGAAGTAATCCGACATTGACTTTCGGGGCGCAGCCAGTGAAATATGCAGGTCGCTGTTCACCAGTACCGGCTTACGACTTTTCAAATAGTCATCCTCTGGCTGAATGTTGAAACCAATGAGGCTGGTATGCTTCAGGTGCTTTTCGCGTGCAATTTTTGGCTCGACAGAATATGGCTCGCCTAAGGTCTTAACGATGGTAGGCGGATACACATGATATACCAGCGAATACAGGCTCGAAAACCCTTCGGTCGAAACCAGTTCTTCGGCATATAAAGTACCATCAGGCTTACGAAACTGCGTATGCCGCTTCGGCGGAATTTGTCCTAATTTATGATAAACGGGCATGGTTTATTTTGGTTTAAATGTTGGAAAGTTGTAAGGTTGAAAAGTTTTATAATCAAAGGCTTACAACAATAAAGTTATACACTTAAAACGATTGGAAAGCTGGAATAGTTTAATATAATTTGCCGCAAAGGCTTCAACTTTACAACATTTCAACCTTACAACTTTCCAACAAAAAAATTAGTATTGCGCCCAAATGATCTTGCACAGCATAGCGTCCCTGAAAGAGGAGGCATCACTCATTGAAGTGAGCCCCAGGGAAAAGAGAAAATGACACTGTATGCGCAGCATGATAATACAAAGTTATAACGGATTTGATTATTATGCAAGCATAGTGTTTGGTTGATTAAGTTGTTTTGGTTAAGTAGATGATTGAGTTTTTTATTTTAACTTATTCAACTTAATCAACTCAATCCAACTTAATCAACTAAAAGCGCTAGCTTTGACCACCAATAATTAGCCAGCTATGAAACTAGTCTCCTATAAAACAGAGGATAATGAACACCTGGGCGTATATGTCAACGGCCACATTTACAATCTGAATTCCTGCCACAAGCTGATCCCCAACAATATGAATGAATTTTTGTGGGGTGGCGACGAACTGATGGATCGTGCGATGCGGGTAAATGATGATATCGCGTCGGGCAAGATCGAAGCCAAAGAGGAGTTGTTTTTTGAGCTTTTGGCGCCTGTACCACACCCAACTTCCTGCCGCGACGGTTATGCATTTCGTCAGCATGTGGCTACTGCTCGCCGTAACCGCAAGGTGCCCATGATACCTGAATTTGATCAATACCCAATATTTTATTTCACTAATCATAATGCGATACAAGGCGTAGGTGAGATTGAGTGCATGCCTGATCATTTTCAGAAGCTGGATTTCGAGTTGGAAGTAGCGGTCGCTCTCAACAAAAAAGGCAGAAATATCAAAGCTTCTGAAGCTGATAAATATATCGCGGGCTATATGATCATGAACGATATGAGCGCGCGTACCCTGCAAATGGAAGAGATGATGCTCAATCTTGGCCCGGCAAAAGGGAAGGATTTTTCGACGGTAATAGGTCCATGGTTGGTGACGCCCGATGAACTGAAGCAATATAAAATAGCGCCAAAGCCCGGCCATATCGGTAATGCCTATAACCTTAATATGAAATGCCGTGTGAACGGTATCGAAGTATCCAATGGCAGCATGGGCGATATGGACTGGACCTTTGCCGAGATCATCGAGCGGTGCGCTTATGGTTGCGATGTGCTGCCGGGAGACATTATAGGTTCGGGAACTGTAGGAACTGGTTGCTTTTTGGAATTGAATGGTACAGGTTTATTAAACGACCCGAATTATAAACCTCAATGGCTGCAGCCGGGTGATCTGGTAGAGATGGAAGTAACAGGGCTCGGAGTATTGAGCAATGTGATTAAAAAGGCGGATTCAGATTTTTCGATTCTCGCTCTGAAGAAATAATTAGTCGAAATGTTCTTGAACTATGATTCGAATGATTGATTGAAAGCTATGATTAATCAGTTTTAAGATCATAACGAAATAAAATAAAAATCATAGCCAGTCAAAAAATCAATTAAATCACAGTTCAGACGACATTAGTTGAAGAATGCTGACACTAAACACATCGGATCTATCCCCCGTCGACCTCCAAAATTACCTGCAATACGCTATTGCACCCAGGCCTATTTGCTTTGCATCCACAATAGATAAAAACGGCAATGTGAACCTGAGCCCATTCAGTTTTTTTAATATGTTCAGCACCAAGCCGCCGGTTTGTGTGTTTTCGCCGTCGCGGAGGGTGAGGGATAGCACAACGAAGCATACACTCGAAAATATTCATGAGGTACCTGAAGTGGTGATCAATATCGTAACCTACGATATGGTTCAGCAGATGTCATTGGCCAGCGTGGAGTACCCCAAAGGCATAAACGAATTCATTAAAGCAGGTTTTACCCCAATTGCCTCAGAAACAATCAGACCACCCCGTGTTGCTGAATCGCCGGTACAATTCGAATGTGTCGTCAATGATGTCATTTCATTGGGCACTGGTCCCGGTGCGGGAAACCTGGTTTTGGCCGAAATCAAATTAATGCACATCAACAAATCAATACTGGATGCCGATAACCGGATCGATCAGCAAAAGCTGGACCTGGTGGCAAGGCTCGGCGGTGATTGGTATGCCCGGGTAAATAGAGACAATTTATTTAAAGTAACTAAGCCCAATCGCCATATTGGTATAGGGGTGGATGCCATCCCGTATGCAATCAGGAACTCTAAGATACTGACCGGAAATAATTTGGGCCAATTGGGTAATGTCACAGCTATCCCCACAGATGAAGAAATTGACGACTACGCACAGGTTCCAGAGATCAAAGAAATACTAGATGCGACCATTGGTGATAGTCAAACCCGTGAAACGCAGTTGCATTTGAAGGCAAAGCAATTGCTGGATGAGGATAGGGTGGATGAAGCATGGAAGATACTGTTGTTGTAGAGCGCGATATTTTGCATTTCCTACAGGGATGTTTAGATTTTACCGAAAACGCTGTTTTGCCTGATTTTCTTATCTTTCTAAGAAATGAAATTTTTTGAAAAATATCCTCAGTTGAAAGAACAGGAATTTTTAACCAAAATTCTAGCTGATACTGTGTTCTCTACGATGGCTTTGGAAGATCAGGTCGTTGAGATGAAAAAAGTGAAGAAGATTATTCAGACGACTCTTGAAGAGGAGAAGCTAAAAGGTCTTCAATTCTTTGGCAGTTAAATCAATTAGCTTGCTAAAATTTCCTGCATCGGCAGATTGCATTGCATCAATGTAGACTTTTCTTGCCTCGCCTTCTCTTTGATATAGTTGCAAGGGGCTAAATCCAAATTTAAGCGCTAAAAGGTTCATTAACATACGTCCGGTGCGTCCGTTGCCATTATTAAACGGATTTATTCTAATGAATTCATAATGTGCGTAAACAAGGGTGTCCAATTTAGTTTTGGCATCATTGGCGGTATTAATCTTGTAATTGAGATTATCTACGAACTGATACATCAGTTGTAGAATCTGAGCTGGTTTTGGCGGCTCCAGTTTACCAACGGTTACATCACAAGTGCGCCATTTGCCAGCCCATTCGTAGAGTTCGGAAAACGCAATCCTATGAATTTCAAGGATGAGGTTTGTTGAGATGGCAATATCCGTGTCTAACTGAAAAATGTATAATTCGGCAAGAGCAATTCCCTTAGCCTCTTTTTCATTTATCGTGTTTTTATCCGTGAGGCCAAGCAAATTGTCATCAGAAGATGGTGTCCAATTGGTTTGATTATCCATCAATCGAATGTACTAGTTATATTCCCAGCACCTGCTTCAGCTTCACATAACCCGTTTTACTCACCGGTATTTTAGCACCCGATTTGAGGATTGCGATATGGGCATCCTTTTCATAAGGATCTATGCGTGTAATATTTTGAATCTTGATGATATAGGAGCGGTGCACCCTGACGAACTGCGATGGATCAAGCGTTTGTTCGAAAAAGCTCATCGTTTTGTTCTTCAGGAAAGAGCCTTCGGAGGTATGTACGCTTACATAGTCATCATCAGCTTCCAGGTATTCAACATCGCTTACGGGGATGATCTTGACTTTGGTGCCCGTTTTCACCACAATGCGTTCATGTTGCGATGGTGACTGAGCAACAGCTTCCAGCAAGTTTTCAGTGTGCTGTTTTACCGTTTGAGGCGCGGGAGCCTGTGACAGAAATTTCTCAATTGCTTTGTCAAAGCGCTCACGTGTAAAGGGCTTCAATAAGTAATCTATTGCGTGCGCCTCGAATGCTTTGATAGCATATTCGTCGAAAGCTGTTGTAAATATTACAGACGGCGGATTTTCTACCAGCTCGAGCATCTCGAAACCGTTTATCTTAGGCATCTGCACATCCAGGAATATCAGATCAGGGTTGTGCTGTTGGATTGCTTTCAGGCCCTCGAAGCCATCACCACATTCCCCAAGTACTTCTATCTGATCCTTAAAACTCTGTAAATATTCCAATACAACCATGCGGGCCAGGGGCTCGTCGTCAATTACTAGTGCACGCTTCATACTTGCGGTATTTTAATAATGGTTGTAAAGATATTATCATCTGCGTAAGTTTCAATCAAATCTGTACGCGCAAATAATAAATAAAGTCGGCGCTGCACACCGCTTAGTCCAAAGCCGGTGCCCTTCCGTGGCCTGGCGGTTTTAGGGTCGTAAGGGTTTTGTACCGTCATGGTCAGATAGTTATCGTCCATTTCGGCACGGATACTTACAGTTACGCTTTCAGTAGTATCATACAAACCAAACTTGATCGCATTTTCCACAATGGGCTGCAGTATCATCGGAGGCATCGTAGCCGTATCAGAACTCTTGTCGCAGCTGATCTCTGTTTTGAGGCGATGGCCAAAACGAACTTTCTCAATATCGAGGTAAAGCTGCAGGTGCGCCAGTTCATCAGGTAGGGTAACCTGCTGCTGATCATCTTTTTTTAGCGTTCCACGCAGGAAATCGGATAACTGGTGGATCATCTTCCGGGCCTCATCCGGTTTAAATCCAATCAATGCATTAATTGAGTTTAAACTGTTAAACAGGAAGTGTGGCTGCAACTGCTGACGCAGGTTGTAAAGTTCAGCGTCGCGTGCGAGCTTTTCGGCTTCTGCCTTGCGTTTTTCGTTTTCTTTCTGATCCAGCTGCGAGTACCAGATCATGCTGATCAGTGCCATCCAACCAATGGCCAGGTAATTGGTACAGAAGCGAATGGTGACCGATTGTGCCAGGAAATTGGAATATATCTGGTTGTTGACCACATAAGGCAATATCCATCGGGCGCCAAAAGTACTGGCAGCGGTAAGCGCCAGCGTCCAGAAAAACAGGTTGATATAACTTCCTTTACCCGGCTGATAATACCTTAGGTTATTATTGATCAGCCAGCAGGCAGCACCTAGCAATATGGTACAAATGGCGCCATCTGATAAAGCTATATACCAGGTGAACCCGAAGCTGTGGACCAGGTAAGTGATGATCGCAGCCCAGATAACGCCGCCGGAAATAAAGGCGACACGGATTTTGGAGAAGGTATTTGCCAGGTTAGCCAAAATAGTTTCCTATCAGATTTTTACACTTAATAATGATGATCTATGATGTGCCCAGGCCTCGTACAGGTCGGCGTCGGGGGCTTCGTGAATCTGGTAATAGAGCTCGGCGCCGTCCCGCAATTCGCTGATTGGGTTTAGCTCGGCCACATCGATAAACTGCCATTGCACGGTTTCGCTCTGGTTATTTTTAAAGCTCTCCTGGTTGGTTTGTCCCAGGCTGTATGCTTTTTCAAATGCCTCGTACTCGCTTTCGGCGCTGATCAGTCGCAGTTGCTCATCAAACTGCGCATGATGGTTGCCATCACCACTTACGATCCTGAACACGATTTTTGCTACATACCAGTTCATGTTTTTTGAATTTAGAACGTGCGTATTTCAATACCTGCGAAGATGGATACGCCTTCGAGAACCAGTATTTTGTTGTTATCGCCCGAGCCGGTTACCCGCATTCGTTTGTCGTCAACTCCGGCAAATACCGCCGAAAGATTTGAAATTACCTGCCAGTGCGGTGGAACAATGATCTTAGTGCCGCCAAATACCTGGGTTATATCAATAACAACACGTCCGTTTATATCAGCCTGGGTAAGGTCGATCTCGGCGCCGCCGAAAACAGCGGTTACATCACCACCCCTGAAGTTCTTCGACAGAATGGTCTTTTTTGCGCCTCCAAAAATGGATGTGCAATCAATAAAATCGTCCGTTGTAAAACGCCCGCCTACTGGTGGAACCGGTGGAATATTCGGAGCATTAGGATCAGTTGGCGTTGGTTGGTCTACAGACGTATGATAGCGCCAATCCCATTTTTTCTCCCATTCCCGGGCGTACTTTTCGCGGTGGGTTGAGGATTGATTGCGTCTCATGATTATCCAGATACCTATCATAATGATGATAACCGGCCCCATAAAGTTGCCGAGATGTAAACCAGGTATAGCCTCATTAAGCATCCCGAACAGGCCTATGAATATTAAGATGAACCAAATGGGCTTTTGAAAATTGTGTCGTGCCCCTGCCCATATGCCCCAAAGCAAAACCCAGGTGGGCCAGCTCCAGATCCAGTCGAGTATAAAAAAGTAGTCGAGTTGCCTGAATAGCAAAACGCAACCAATTAACAACAGGATCATCCCCGCAACTGCCTTACCACTACTTTTCGGAGCCCGCTGATAATTTATATCTTTTGTATCTTTTATATCGTCGCTCATTGTCTTCTATATCAAAATTAAATCTTAATCAAAACTAAGGTAATATTAAAGGCGAACCTATCAAATATTGGTGATATTATGCAAGAAGTCGGTAAGGGCGTAATATTTGTCGGTGAAAATATAACCGTGGTTTTTATCGAAATCGCGCCTGGGGAAGGATTTGAATAAGAATAGTGCTGATAAAATAAAAAAGGGGATGCTCAACATCCCCTGGTATTATATTACGAAGTAACACTTTTATCTTTCAGTAACCTGTTTGTGGCTGTTCCTCATGATGATATAAATGCCGGCAATAATTATTGCTGATGGCCAGATATAATCGCCAACATCTATGCCGGGAAGGACGTCGTCGGCAAGGAAGGCTCCGCCGATAAGCATTAGGATAAACCAGCTTAAGTTTTGGAAGTTGTGTTTTATGCCGATATATAAGCCAAGCGCAATCATGAACATTGGCCAGCTGAAGACCCAATCGGGTACCAAAACAAAGTCGAGCTGGTCTACCAGCAATAAACAGCCGAATATGAAGATAATGGCACCGGCTATTACCCGGCCGTTGTGACGATTTTGGTTTTCTATAATAGTTTTCATCGTTTTAAGTTTTAATTCTTACCCAAAACTATAGCGATATTATAGGTGCGACAATGGAATATTGGCGATGTGTTTGAAGATGTCGGTAAGGAGAGGAGTATGGTCGGTGAAAAAAGCTTAAAGCTGAAAGCAGAAAGACCAAAGCTTTTTTAAAGCGGAAAGCTAAAAGCAGAAAGACCAAAATTCCTATATTCAAGCTTTCAGCTTTAGGCTTTTAGCTTTCTGCTTTTAGCTTAAACAGCGGGTTCCTGCTGACTCAGGCAATGGAAGCTGCCCAAGCCCCAGATAATGTCGGTTGAATCAATCCCGACAACCTTACGATCTGGGAATAGCGGTTGTAGAATCTCTAATGCACGCTCGTCATTTTTGCAACGGTAGGTTGGAACGATCACAGCAGTATTGGCAATATAAAAATTGGCGTATGAAGCGGGGAGGCGCTGCCCATCGTAATAGACCGGGGCAGGCATCGGTAACTCCACGATATTCAATTGCTTGCCGTCCAACAGGCGCATCGTTTTTAGTGTATCCAGGTTTTCCTGCAGAATGTGGTAATTCTCATCGCTTTTGTTTTCCTCGATAACAGTTACGACAGTATCTCCGTCCACAAAACGTGTAATATCGTCGATGTGGCCATCGGTGTCGTCGCCAATAATGCCATCACCCAACCACAAAACCTGCTCAACGCCATAGTAGTTTTTCAGATAACCTTCAATTTGCTGCTGATTCAGATGTGGGTTGCGATTCTTATTCAGTAAGCATGCTGTTGTGGTTAAAACAGTTCCCTTGCCATTAAAATCGACCGAGCCACCTTCCATCACGATGCCGGGATGATAGACCGGCAAGCCGAATCGGTTGGCTATTTTGGTGGGAATAACATCATCCAGATCGTATGGAGGATATTTGTCTCCCCAGGCATTGTAGCCCCAGTCAACGATCGCTTTTTGCTTGGTTTCCGGATTGATCACGAATGCCGGGCCATGGTCGCGGCACCACGCATCATTTGTCGGGAAGTCGAAAAACTCAACTCTATCCAGGTTAGCGCCCACTGCCTGTAATTGCTTAATGGCAAAAGCCTTCATTTTTTCATCATCGAGATTGATGCGAACGTATTCGCCTTCAGTCAATATTTTGATGAACTCGCAGTAGGGGCGATAAATGGTATTGATTTTGCCCGGCCATGATTCTTCTTTGTGTGGCCAGCTTAACCAGGTTGCAGTATGCGGAGCCCATTCGGCGGGAAAATGAAAGCCGGTTAATTTGTCCATAGTCGATGGTCGATAGTCCATAGCCATTTTATAGTGAGTTTCTTAGTTATCATTTTGATGAGCGCCTTATATTCGTCATAGTATTTTTGAAAATCGAGGTCGTTTATAAATCCTCGTCTTCGGCCTATAAACAAGCAAGACACAACTTCTATACCTGATCGTATGGAGTAATTCAAAAATACTTTAAACACCGCATTGCTTTGACCGGTGCAGCCTTCGGCGATGTTTAGTACAACAGAAT
>JAICXZ010000159.1 GCA_025934475.1 Mucilaginibacter sp.
CCAATACCGCTGCCCTGGTTCAACAAGTTTTCGGGCACGTTATCCTGGAAGAAGCGCTGGAAAATACGTTCCTGGTTTTCTTTTGCAATGCCAATACCGGTATCAGTCACTTTTACTTCCAATGAACGTTTGCTGCCATTAACCGTCGGCGACATGCCAACAATTATACTGACGTGCCCGCCGGGCGGTGTAAACTTAAATGCATTAGAAAGCAGGTTGAAGAATACACGCTCAATCTTGTCGTGATCAAAATTGGTCACCAGCGATTGCACATCACTCTCAAAATGATATTGTATCTGCTTCTGACTGGCTATATCAGTAAAAGATTGGAAAACATCTTTTATAAATTGCACCAGGTCGCCTTTGGCGAGGGACAATCTAAGCTCGTTATACTCCATCTTCCTGAAATCGAGCAATTGATTAACCAGGTTCAACAGGCGCTTGCCATTTCGTTTAATCATGACCAAATGCTGCTGCTGATCAGGATTTTGCTCCGATTTGATCATATTTTCAATTGGTGAAAGAATTAGTGTTAGCGGCGTCCTGAATTCGTGACTTATATTGGTAAAGAATTTAATCTTCATCAAATCCAGGCGGTGCACCCTGCGTGCCTCTTCCCTTTCATTGGCTATTTTGCGCTCGGCTTCAAGCTTGGCATGCTGTGCCTCAAATTGCCTTTTCAGTTTCATGATACCCCGCTGGCGGATATAGAGCAAAATGCCAGCAATAAGCAGCGCGTAGATGAAATAAGCCAGCTTAGTCTTCCAGAATGGCGGCAGAATGGTGATCTTAAGACTGATCATACTTGCCTCATCCGGACTATTGATGTTTTTTGCTCTTACCTTAAATGTATAATCTCCGGCATCAAGGTTGGTATAGGTCGCTTTCCGGTCGCTGCCAGAGGCGGTGAGCCAACCCTTATCAAAACCTTCGAGCATATACTGGTAGGTTACCTTATCCGGATTGAAGTAGTCGAAATCGGCAAATTCGATGCTAAACACGTTGTCCTTATGGCCCAAAGTAATCGCTTTGGTCTCTGAGATTGCATTAGTCAGTATCACGCTTCCGTTGACTGTATCGCCAACGGCAACGCTCTTGTTGAAAAGCTGTAGATCAGTGAACCGCAGATCCTGTTTGGGCTTAAAAATGTTAACCTTAGCCGGATTGAACAGATTGAAACCATGCGGGCCGCCAAAAATCAGCTCACCTTCATGGGTTTTGTAAGAGGCGTAAACATTAAACTCGCGTCCCTGCAATCCGTCAGATTCATTGTACTTGTTAACCTGAAAATTGTAATCGCTACCAGCTTTCGCAACGCTCACACTTACCAGGCCACTAGTGGTGCTCAACCATACCCTGCCACCGTTATCTTCAATAATATTGGAAATATTAGTTGCAGGCAGGTTGATTTTTTCCCGGACGTCAATAAAACTACCAGTCTGTGGATCGATGATATTTAGTCCGTCTTTGGTACCAACCCACATCAATCCACGGCTATCCTGAATTATGATATTCACGTCGCTGCAAGCCAGGCTATTTTTATTCCCAGGTGCATACAGGTAATGTTTGATTGTATTAGTTTTGCTTTGTATTACATCGATACCCTTATCGCGGCCAATCCACATATTTCCATTTTTGTCCTCGCAAAAGATGGCCGTATAATCAGACAACATTGGATATTGTGGATGACGGAAACTATTGGTGGCGCGGTCATAAATATTCAAGCCTCCGGCAAACGTTCCTACCCAAAGGTTCTTTTTTGAGTCTTCGATGATGGTATACACACGGTCATCAGAGATACTGCCAGGTATATTATCATTGTGCCGGTAATGCACAAATTTATTCCCGTCGAAATGTTCGAGCCCACCAAAGTAGGTACCTATCCACAGCTTACGCTCGTGGTCGATAAAAACGCGGATGATGATGTCGTTGGAAATACTGTTGGGGTCGGCCGGATTGTGTTTAAATTGTTTAAAAGAATTATTTGCCCTGTCATAATAAAGCAAGCCACCGCCATTGGTGCCAATCCACAAATTATGTTTTTCGTCTTCAACAAATGAATTGACGTCCTCATAAGGCAGGCTGGCTTTATCTGCCGCAAAATGCTTTACAAGCGGGAACTGGATAATGCCATTATGGTAATAATCAATACCCTGTTTGAAGGTGCCGGCCCAGATAATATCGGCGTCATCCTTATACAAATTGATACAATCGCCACTTAGTGAGGCAGCATCATCGGGTTTGTTTTTAATATAAGTTACATGATGAGTGCCCCGGTCAAACACATTGATTCCACCGTGATCGGTCCCTATCCATATCTTGTTGTCATCTGCCTGAACAACACTGTTGACAATGTTTGAATTGAGCCTTCCATCTGCCGTCTCTTTGCTGTAATAGGAAAGCTTATTAGCGACAGGACTATAACAATACACCCCGGTAGGCAAAGCATTGGCATATATCCAAAGTGACTGCTGGTCATCGATCACAAAACTGTAAGGAGTTTTTTTATGACCGGTCACCCTGGCCATACCTGTAAAACGGGTCAGGATTTTTCCGTTAGCAGGATCAAGCTGATCGATAACACCATCGTCATAAATCATCCATAAATGATTTTCCTTATCGGCGGCGATGTCAGCTACATTGTCTGAATGAAGTGGCACTTTCGAGGTCAGCGAGCTGTTATAAAACTCTGTCAGGCGTTTTGAAGGATTGTAAGAATATACACCCTGGTTTTTGGTAACAAACCAAAACAGGCCACTATTATCCTTCCTGACTGCGGTGATCTGGGTTGTAACAATTTTGTATCCCGCTAAAACACCGGCGATATTGTTTGTGAATTTTTCGGTTGATGAATTATAGATACTGAGGCTGCTTTTTGTGAACACCCAAAGCAGGTTTTCGGGCCCCGGATCGATATGTACTACATAGTTTTCGCCCAGCGAGCAAGTGTCTTTGGCATCGTGTTTAAATGTTTTGAATTTATAACCGTCGTACCGGCTAAGGCCACCCGAGGTGGTACCAAACCACATATAGCCTTTATAGTCCTTGTAGATGCAGTTGATATGGTCATCTGATAAGCCATTGGTAACATCCAGGTGTGAGAACTTATACTGATTGCTTTGCCCCCACAACAATTGCTGCATACACCCAAACAGTAAAAGCAATAAGTAAAACTTAAACCTCATAATCGTCAATAATTGGTTTCAGATGGCTGAAGTGAGGCGGTCCCTGCACTCAGCCATTGCATTGCAGGAATAATTGTAAATATAACAGTTTTTAAGTTTAAAAGCGATTTATCTCCAAATGCTTCGGACAAAAAATTTGAATAAAACTAAAGGAGTTAGCGCTTTATAAATTGGTTTCCCGGCATGCAATACCGGGTTATTTAAAAGTAAAGCTATGGATTTTGTGGCTGTCGGAGATAACAATAATGTTCAATTCCATGCAACAAATGTTCATGGAAATAAGATAATAACTTTCAGTCACGGCCAATTTAAGCCATGAAGTTATTTAACGACCAATCACTAACCATCAGACATAAATTGTTTTTCCAGCCGAAAAGGTTTCCCTGAACTCTTTTGGCGTGCAGAGTTTTTTGTATTTAAACGTTCTGTTAAAATTTGATATGTTATTAAACCCGCATTGGTAAGCGATCTCGGCTATGGTTTTATTTGAATCCACCAGCATCCGCGATGCATAGCCAAGACGTATCTCGTTCAGTATCTCAACGAAAGTTTTCCCGGTGCGCTTCTTAATAAAACGACTAAAAGACGTTGCGGGCATGTTGGCTATTTCTGCAATTTCGGCAAGCGATACGTTCTTATGGTAATTAGCATACATAAATTCGAAGACACGCTCTATCCTCCTGCCCTTTTGTTCGATTTTCTCATCCGAAAAACCAGGATCCGAAAGTAGCCTGATATCAGGACAAAGAGACAAAACATGAAAGACGCCCAATAACTCCAGAACAGCATCAAAATGATTTTTATCCTTTAACCCTTCGATACGGGTAGCCACCTGGCCGATAATATTCTTGGGGAAAAGTATTCCGCGCCGGGCATTATTCAGCATGTTCTTCACAAAGCACAATTGATTCCGATTCAAAAAGCTCTCGTTGAAAAGGTCCTTATGGAATTGAACAATGGTTTCGGTAACTGCTTCCGAATCGCATTGGTGGGTGAACCAGGCATGATAAAGATTTGGTCCGATAAAAATCAACTCGGTATCATCTACAACGCCTATGCTGTTTCCAACCACCCTTTTGGCCCCTTTACCGTTAGTGATCAGGATCAATTCAAACTCATCATGATAATGCAATGGAACCTCAGATTTTTTTCCCGTCCGCGCAGAAATAGTAAAGCAGTCGCTTGAATTTAGCGGCGTTATTTCGCGCATTACTCTTGGGGTCGATACCTGGTGCATATTTTCCGATACTATTACAACATAAAACTAGCGTTTACGATACCTTTTAAATACAACAAATGTTGATGTTTAGCATAAAAATGTTAACGCGGTATTTTTATTTGAAAATTCTGAAGAGTTTGATTTTGACGGCTTAAATACGAAAGGCTGCCTTGTTAGGGGCAGCCTTATCAGCACTATAAAAACTATTTAAACTGATCTTAGTAGCTTGGGTTTTGTTTCAGGTTTGGATTTAACCCGATAGCGACTGAAGGTATCGGCAGAATGTCCTTGTTAGCCGGCAACGATGTTGTCCAAACACCATGAGTCTTGCCGTCAGCGGTTGGTCCGTATGGATAAATGATCTGGTTAGTGCTACTAGTGCTACCGTAGTTGTTATGAATAAACTCCTGCGCATAGGTTTGGTTGGTAGCTGGGTCTGTACCAGCACGGCGCAGGTCGTAAAACAACGAGTATTCGGCGGTAAGCTCATGACGGTATTCACTCAATACCATTTGCATCGGATCGGTGATTGGTGTGGAAGGCTTGCCATCCCAGGTCAGGCCGTCTTGCATTACCGCAGGCGCTTTACCGACGCCGCCCCAGGCACGGTCACGAACCAATTTAATATCGGCTAAACCACCGGCAACATCGCCGGTTCTAATCTTGCATTCAGCTCTGTCCAGCAAAACTTCCGCGTAGCGCAGCAATATTTGATTCTGGTCGCCAAAAATTGCTGAGGTGCCATTGGCGCCGGTAAGGTTCGGGTCGCGCCATTTTTTTGCGTTATAATAGCCGGAACGTGGGGTACCGTCAGTGCCATACCATGGATATTTGGCTGTTCCGCAAGTATTAATTATGTTACTTGTATTGGCATCCGCACGTATATTACCGGTAGCATCGGTATATGTCTTACGTGCAAGCAGTATTGCAGAAGTATCTTTGTAATTATTTGAACTTAGCGGTTTTTGCGCCTCAGCAAAATTTGACTGCACAACTGCATAACCTTTAATACCACCCCATTTAGTTATTATGCCTTTACTCACCAAAGTATCACCTGGCCCGCAAATGGTCGCAGCTCTACGCAGATCACCTGCCTGGTATGAATACCAGAGACCGGGATTGCCATAATCATAACCGAAACCACTAATTTCCTGCGGCCAGCTGAAGTCGTCGATCCAGGCTTCCTCGCCACCGTTTTGCCAGCCGCCGTCCCAGCTTTGCGAGCCGGCTGTCTTAAATTGTACTTCGAAAAGTGATTCGTCGCTATTTTGATGATCATACTCGCCAACATCTACGAAGTTTGGTAGCAGGTGATAGTTATTGGTAATTTCCGGGTTGTTAAATGCAGCGAGGGCAGCGGTATAATTTTTTAACCACATTTGGGCGGCCCCTTCGTAGGCATAAGCAGCTCCTTTTGTGGCGCGGCCCAGATCGGCTTGTGCCATTTGTGTTTTTGACAGCAGCAATTGTTCAGCCTGCTGCATATCAGCTACAACCTGTTTAAACACTGCATCCTGTGTGCTGCGTGGGGTCAAACCATTGGTTTCAGCTTTTAATTCCAACGGCACACCACCAAACGTACCGGCCAGGTAATAATAGGTTATGCCGCGCAAAAACAGCGCCTCGCCCTTAAGCCTTTTAGCCAGGGTGTCGGTTATAACACCTTTTGTTTGTGCAGCAGATATAACCTCTAATGCAGCGTTTGCGCGTGCAATACCTATATAACCGTTGTTCCAAAAAACGGGTAAAGCATAAAAATCAGCGCCAATGCCATAATAGTTCCAAACTATATCACTGCCATTGTTGAACCAGTCATGCGTTTGGAAATTGGCATAGTACCAAATCGATTTCTTCAAAAGGTCGCTGCTTTGGTAGGTATCGTAAATAGCATTCACCAATGCTATCACCGCTTGGGGCTTCTGAAAGGTCGCGTCAGCGGTCGAAGCAAACGTGTCCGTCTGGTTCAAAAAATTCTTCTTACAGCTCAGCGGAATGATCAGCAGCAGACCAAGCGCTATAAGCGGTAAAAGGACGAGTTTCTTATTGACTTTCATATCTTTTATATTTTTATTGTCCATCTGTCTTCTTTGTTAAAACGTAACATTTAATCCGAAAGTGAAAAACCTGGACGAAGGATAAGTACCATTGTCTACTCCGTTTTGCGTTGCGTTGCCGTTTTGCATGCCTATTTCAGGATCGAGGCCCTTATAACCAGTGATAGTAAAAAGGTTTTGTGAAGAAACGTATAACCTGATCTTTGATACTGCGATCTTATTCGATAGTTCGTGCGGCAAAGTATAGCCAACGATCAGGTTTTTGAGCTTCAGATAGCTGCCGTTTTGGACATAAGCGCTCGATACCGCGTTGCTGCCGATCGCGTCGTCATTGGTAGTGATCCTGGCGTAAACGTTAGAATGGTTAGTTGAGGTCCACGCATTTTGAAAATACTCCTGGCTGATATTTTCAATACCCACGAAGCTGCGGTTTTGGAAGCTCTCGAGTGAGCTTTCAGCGAAGTTCAGGATCTTGTTGCCATATACACCATAGAAGTATGCGCTGAAATCCCATGCCTTGTAGCTCGCGGTGAGTGTCAAACCGCTGTAGAATTTTGGCAACGGACTGCCCAGGCTCACCTGATCGCTGGCGTTTATGGTGCCGTCGCCGTTGGTATCAGCAAA
>JAICXZ010000312.1 GCA_025934475.1 Mucilaginibacter sp.
CACAATAAATATTTCAAATACAAGGTTAGTGCTTGCTACCATGAAAGATATCGCATTCGACCAGGTAGCGCCCTTGATCAGCAGGGCTCTGGCCATTGATGCAGCGGCATAGGAACAGGATGATGAAATAGCACCAAAGAAGGTAGAGAGTCCCGTTGCGGCTACTGTATCCTTCCCGAGTTTGGATGATATCCGTTCAGTTGAAACAAAGGCACGCACCAGCGACGACAGGATAAAACCCAGGGCAAGACCCCAGTAAATATCCCAGATCATATAAAAAAGCTGTTGTAATATTTGAACGATAGTTTGCATAGATAACCGATTTATTTATGCAACAAAGGTACCCCCGACCACTGTTTGGAGCTTTACAGGATTATGGGAAAGATTTATAAAATTTTGTCGCCTTCATATAGCAAAAACAAAAAACTATGTCATTTCGACGAGCGGGAAGGGAAGAGCAAAGGGCGAGGAGAAAACTTTTCAACCATACTTGTTCGAAAATATTTCTCCTCACCCCATCACACATTGCTAGGCGGTTTCGTCGAAATGACATAGTTTTTTTAGGGCAATTGAGAAATCGCCACGCGCCCACCGCCTCGCGCCACCCTACATCACCTTAATCCTCACACCCGCATTAACCACAACACCATCCAGCGGTGCATAAATGTCCCTGAAAACAGGATCGGTTATGCTGCCTGTGTAGATGCTTTGCCATCGGGTTTGGCGTCGGTCGGTGAGGTCCTCGCAGTTGATGAAGATGTCTAGGTGCTTCCACATCTTCTGCACCAGGGCACCAAAAGTTATAAAGCCGCGACCCATGGTACCATCGCTCAACACCTGCGGACCAGTATAAAACGACTCAAACCCAACCCTGAACTGATCCTCAATCTCATACGACGAATCAAAGCTGATGCGATTTTTTGGAGTCAGCGGCTGTGCGGTTACCTGTCCGCCGAAATGTTCTTTGGTATTGGTATAAGTATAGCCCAGGTAAAGTGCCAGTTCATCAATGCTAAGCTTTACATTGGTTTCGGCACCCTGCGAGGTAAGGTAGCCCGGCGCATTGATAAACGAGTTATTTACCAGTATTAGCGGGTCATTTACCCGCGTATAAAAGAACAATTGGTTAATATTCAGGAACGCGCCGCCAATCGGGGTCCTGAAATTAATATCGCCATTGGCGCCGGCGGATTGCTCAGCTTTAGTATTGTTAATAGATATCGGATTGATATTTTCGTAGCCCTCTTCCTCGCTTACGTCATTAAACAGCGTCGGCATCTTGTAACCAAGTCCGCCGCCGATGCGGCTGGTCCAATGTTCGTCGTATTTAATAAGCGCGTTGATGCGCGGTAGGATAAACATACCTGCCGACTTATTTGCAGGGGCAGGGGAGTTTTAATCGACCCGCAGCCCGCTTTCGATCGAAAACCAGGTGGCAGCTTTAAAGGTGTTCTGACCAAAAACGCCAGCTGTGGTTTGATCGTAATTGTATTTGTCGACCGGAATAGTGTTCGTAAAGTGGTCGGTTATAAAATTGACACCGGTTACCCAGTCGGCACGCTTCTGGTGGTTCACATAGCTTACCTCGGTAAATGAGGATACCTGTCGACCTGAAAACTCATAGGCAGGCATGGTCAGGTCGCGGTTAAAATAACCCATGGTATTCTTGATGTTTAAGCTGCTCGCGCTGTCAATCTTATGCGTAAACGACAACTGGGTCGAAAACCTGAACGTTTTGTTCCGCTGAAAATACTGATGTACACTGTCAGCATGGCCGGTCAGTACCTGCATATCGCCACCATAGCGGTTCTCATTGCTCACGTTAACCCCAAACCAGCCTTTGTTGTGTTTGTCCATGTAAAGCAAGAGCTTAGGATTGATAGTGAAACGATTGATCTGCGGAATAGCCGAAAATCCTTGTTCCGACGGATCATAAGCGCCGTTATGATCATAAGAAGCCAAAATGGTGGTCCCCACGTGATCCCACTTCTGCGACCAGAAACCGCTCGCGTCCGAACCTTTGGCGCTAGTGCCATTTAGCAGAAAAGTTAATTGGGGTTTGTCGGTAGGGGTGCGGCTGATGAGGTTGATCAAACCCGCTATCGCGCCACCGCCATACAACGTGGATTCCGAGCCCTTCACATACTCCACCTGCTTCAAATCAAGCGGACTGATCTGCAGCAAGCTCAAGCTTTCCGAAAAGCCCTGGTACATGGGCATTCCGTCCTGTAGTAATTGCGTGTAACGGCTGTCGAGTCCTTGAATTCTAAAATTTGCCGAACCACTCACAGCCGAGGTGGGCTGCACCAGGATACCTGTAGTTTCGCCAAGCAGCATCTTTATGTCGCCTGGTTGTTCAGAGCTTTTTTCGTTCAGTTCCTCCAAAGGCAATGCCTCGATCCGCGTCGGTATATCGCGGAGGTTCTGGTTTGTGCGCGTACTTTGAATCACTACCTCGCCAAGCTCGCTTCCCTGGGTTTCGAGCTGGATGTTGAAGACGGTATCTGGTTTGGCCAGGGGGAAAGTGTATGTTTTCTCCAAATCGGAATAACCAACAAAGCTTATGTCAATCTCAACTTTTCCATTGGGAAGGTTGTTGATCGCCACGTTGCCCGAGCTGTCTGATGCGGTAGCGATTTTCAGATCAGGGATCTTAACAGTGGCATGGGGGAGTGTTTTCATGGTTTTGGCATCGCGAACCACGGCTTTAAAAGTGTTTTGAGCCATAGCCGATGCCGATATAAATAGCAATATGATGATGAAATATTTTTTCATGTAAAAAGGTAAAAATGATCGCGCAGCAGCAATGCCTATAATGGGTCTTACTGGCAGGCGACGAAATAGATTATTAATGAATTATCAGGGTGGGAGCCAGGGTCAGGCTAGCGGAGGTCGTAACAGCTTGCCGTGATATTCTGATAAATGAAGGGTTTGCGGACAATTGGGATATTCAACGGCCGCCGGCTCAGTTTTGACGGTTAATTGGATCGGTTGTACCGCATAAAAAAGTGAAATGCCGGCCTGGTGTTGGTATTGTATGGGCGACGCTGAGCTTGCCGGCTTGTCTCCCCTGTTATGGCCCAATAGATCTTTTCCGCCCATCAGATAATCGCCGATAAAATCTAATACATCCGGTTCTTCCTTAGTGACCTTGCAATAATTCTTGTACATCGATGGGAGGTCGTTCATTAGAGAAAAATCACCTAACGGCAGGATGCAGCTGCCCGCCAAAAAGAACAGGCCAAGAATCACAGTGGTTAGGCATCTTATCATGATGATGGAAAGAATTACCGCAAATTACCGGCAGAAATTGGATTTTTTCTGAATAGGCGAATAAAATGATTAAAACCTATAATAGGATGATAAAAATCTATAATCACGCTCTTTGTCATTGGAGTGACATTGTTGGGGGCGAAAACGGCTATCAATATTCTGTATTAAGCCAGATCGTTATACATTAGCAGGAAGAAATTAAACATTGGATAGTCGAACCCCGCAAAACCGCACAAACGTAACGATCCAAGAACGCCTGAGGGCACTGCGCAATTTGCCGGCGTTCTTCAAACTGGTATGGCAATCGAGCCCCAGGATGATGCTGATTAATGTTATCCTGCGTTTTTTGAAAGCTTCGCTACCCTTTCTGCTCCTTTATATTGGTAAGCTGATCATCGACCAGTTAGTGCACTTGAGTAAGGGCGACGGCTCTTTTTCAAAGGACTTTCTGTGGAAGCTGGTAGCCGTTGAGTTTGCCCTTGCAATATTATCCGATGGACTAGGCAGAGCCATCACCCTGATGGATAGCTTGCTGGGCGATTTGTTCTCCAATCATACCTCGGTAAAGATCATGGAACACGCCGCAACGCTCGATCTTGACCAGTTTGAAGATGCCATATTCTACGATAAACTGGAACGGGCACGGCAGCAGACCTTAGGGCGAACCATCCTGCTATCTCAGGTAATGGGGCAGGTTCAGGATCTGATCACGATGGGGTTTCTTGCCGCTGGTTTAGCAGCGTTCAATCCCTGGCTCATTGTTCTTTTGGTGATCGCTATCCTGCCGGCATTTCTGGGTGAATCCTATTTTAATGATCAGACTTACGCTTTAACCCGCAGTCAGACGCCGCAACGGCGTGAATTGGATTATCTGCGTTACATCGGTGCTAGTGACGAGACGGCCAAAGAGATCAAGATGTTTAGCCTTTCGGGGTTTATCATTGAAAGGTTCAAAGCGCTGTCGGATAAGTTTTATACTGATAATAAGAAGATTGCTATTAAGCGGTCTATCTGGGGTACGTTCTTTGCGCTGCTTGGCAGTTTGGGTTATTACGGTGCTTATGTTTTTATTATTTCAAGCACCATAAGCGGAGCGCTTACTATTGGCGAGTTAACTTTCCTGGCGGGATCGTTCCGGCAATTGCGTACGCTGCTCGAAGGTATTTTAAGCCGGTTTACAACCGTATCACAAGGCGCTATCTTTTTGAGCGATTTCTTTGAGTTTTTCGAGATACAACCGAAAATCCACGACACGCCGCAACCGCGTCCTTTTCCAAATCCTATTCAACAGGGTTTTACTTTTGAGAACGTTGGCTTCCAATACCTGAACAGTGACCGCTGGGCCAATCGTAATCTGAATTTCACCCTACGCCCTGCCGAAAAACTGGCACTAGTGGGTGAGAATGGGGCAGGGAAGAGTACCCTGGTGAAACTGTTGGCCAGGCTGTACGATCCAACAGAAGGCCGCATCCTGCTGGACGGCTACGACCTGAAAGAATATAATCTTACTGAATTGCGTCAGCATATCGGCATCATTTTCCAGGATTTCCTCCGCTACCAGATGACCTTCTCCCAAAACATCGCAGCTGGTAATATCGATGAAAAGGCAAATGAGGAGCTGATCAGGGCCTCGGCCCGTCAAAGCCTTGCTGATGAACTGGCCCAAAGATTGCCGGGCGGCTATGACCAGATGCTGGGCAAGCGGTTTTCCGAAGGCGTTGAGCTATCAGGCGGCGAATGGCAAAAGGTAGCGATAGCCAGAGCTTATATGCGGGATGCGCAATTGCTGATCC
>JAICXZ010000521.1 GCA_025934475.1 Mucilaginibacter sp.
GCATTCACAATCGCTTCACGCCTATCAACGATGCTTTTGATATTTGGATCAAACCGGATAATACCATCGGCCAGTTGGCAGGCAAGGCGGTTATTGTAAATACCGCCGGCATTTGCGAAGGCGGGACTTATGAGGACGGCTATGTCAAAGCAAAGGCGCGTACCTTCGGCGATTATTTTATCAAGCTCGATACAGTTCCTCCCGCTATTCATCCGCTGAATATACACGAGGGTGCTAATCTGGCTGCTGCTAAAAAGTTGTCGCTAAAAATAGGCGATAACCTATCGGGGGTAAAAAGCTATGCGGGCAAAATAGATGGCAAATGGGTACTGATGGAATGGGATTATAAAACTTACGAGTTAAGCTATAAATTTGACGACAGTTTGGGCCGCGGCAAACATCAGTTTGAGCTGATGGTTACAGACAACAAGGACAACGTAGCGCATTACACGGCAAACTTTTCGAGATAATATGAGTTCATTAAAGGAAGGCGACAAGGCCCCCAATTTTACAGCGAAGGACCAGGACGGTAACGCTATTTCGCTTTCGGATTTTAAAGGCAAAAAAGTGATTTTGTATTTCTATCCCCAGGATAATACGCCTACCTGCACCAAGGAGGCTTGCAACTTCAGAGATAATTACCAGTCGCTGCTGGGAAAAGGTTTTCAGGTGATTGGGGTGAGTTTTGACACCGAGAAATCGCACCAGAAATTTATCAAAAAATTCAGTCTCCCATTCCCCCTCGTGGCCGATCCTGATAAAAAGATAATCGAAGCCTACGGCGTTTGGGGCGAAAAAACGCTTTTTGGACGTAATTATATGGGCACCCTGCGTACTACTTTTATTATCGACGAGAAGGGGAAGATTGAGCATATAATCAATAAAGTCGATAGCGGCAACGCTTCACAGCAAGTGCTCGACTTATTAAATAAATAACTATTTTCGCTGTAAAGGCACTCACCAAAAATCAATACATGGCTGTACAGGTCGAAGATTCAGAGATACTGCGCAAGTTCCAGGATGAGAAAACGCGGAACGAAGCGTTTAACCTGTTGCTTAAAAAATACCAGCAAAAGCTCTATTGGCACATCCGGCGCATGGTGATAGACCATGACGATGCGGACGATATCGTTCAGGACACGTTTGTGAAGATATGGAAAAACCTTCCGGGCTTCCGCAGCGATGCCCAGCTATATACCTGGATGTACAGGATAGCAACCAACGAGTGCATCACTTTTCTGAACAAGAAGAAGCAGAAAAATAACATCCCGCTGGACGACGTGGCTTATGAACTAGCTGATACACTGGCCGATTCGGGCTACTTTAATGGCGACAAAGCACAAATGAAATTGCAACAGGCCATATTGACGCTACCCGAGAAACAACGGCTGGTGTTTAATATGAAATACTATGACGACATGAAATACGAGGAGATGTCGGACGTGCTGGGGACCAGTGTGGGTGCGTTAAAGGCGTCGTTCCATTTGGCGGTCAAAAAGATCGAGGCATTTTTATTGGGAAAAGATTAATTATTTGAGAATTTGTATTAAACCTTTTCATGCTAATTTCATCTATATACAGATATGAACAGGGATAGAGGAAATAGGGAATGGTTGAATGATTATATGTCACTTAAACAGGTTAACCCCAAAAACCCGTTTACAGCACCTGAGGGCTATTTTGATAGCCTTGATGGACAGATTATGTCCAGGGTAAAGCTGGAGGAGTTGAAAGGAAGTATGCCTGGTTCGGGCTTTATTGTACCCGAAAATTATTTTGATGAGCTGACTAATAATATTACTGCCAGGATCAATGTCGAAGAGGCTTTAGATAAAGATGCTCACGGCTTTTCTGTACCCGAAGATTATTTTGATGAGCTTTCTGATAAAATAACATCCCGTATTAATGTTGAAGAAGCACTAAACAAAGAAGAACAGGAATTTGCGGTTCCGGAAGGTTATTTCGATGAGCTATCAGATAAAATTACAGCCCGCATCAATGTTGAGGAAGTCTTAAACAAAGAACAAGGATTTGTAGTTCCGGAAGGTTATTTTGACGAGCTATCGGATAAAATAACCTCCCGTATTTATATAGAAGAGGCGCTGGATAAAGAAGTTCATGGTTTTGCTGTACCTGAAGGCTATTTTGAAAACCTGAATGAGCAGATACAGAGCCGCATTTTTGTTGAGGAAGCTTTAAATCAGCAGCCTGAAGGCTTCGCCGTTCCGAATAATTATTTTGAAAATCTTTCGGAAAGTATACTGGATAAAACTGCCAACCAGCAAGAAAAGAAAGAGAGGCCGAAAGGCGCTATCATCAGGAGGATGATTACTTCGGGTGCATTTAAATATGCTACCGCCGCCTGTCTTGTACTTGCTGTAGGTGGAACATTGTTCCTGAATCGCACGATGAACCCCGAAGAAGTACACAAAAATTCGTTCCTGCATAAGTCCTTAGCTGCTATTCCTGTTGATGATATCCAGAATTACCTGGAACTGCATCTTGACGCCAACGATACCAAAGCGCTAATAGATGAAACCAAACCGGCTGATGCTGATAATTTGAGTAAAGATTTGCAAGACGCTTTAGATTCTACCAGCCAATAAAATGAATAAAACTATCCGACATATTTTAATTGTGCTGTTGCTGTTGATTGGCTCGAAGAGCTTCGGACAATTGCGCCCTATCTTAAGGCGCCCTCCGGGTTTACAGCAAAGGATCAATCGTGAGGCAGCGGTACAGCGCGTTGAACGGGTAAAAGAAAGATACATCAGTCAAAGGTTGATACTGAGCTCAGATGAGGCCGTTAAGTTTTGGCCAATATACCGGCAATATCAGGCCGAAATTGCTGCAATCAGGATCAAAAAGCGGGCTAACAACTCGGCGGCGCAGCCTGATGGAGCAGAACAGGTTCAAAATGAACTTAATTATGAGGCCGATCTGGTGAATATTCGGAAGAAATATACCAATGAGTTCCTGAGATTCATGCCTGCTCAAAAAGTGAGCGAATTGTTCAAGGCTGAACGTGAGTTTAATGATGAGCTTATTCGTACCCTCAAGGAGCGGAGCGAGTCAAATAATACCGCCACTTCTACCGGCCCAACAAGCTAATTTTGAATTTCGGATTTCGGATTTTCGATTTCGGATTTATTTAGCAACTTCGAAGCGTGATAAATTCAAATCCATCATTGAAGAATCACTAACAAATTCGAAATTCCAAATCCGACATTCGAAATTCAATGATCACGCTTCGCCAGCTATTCTTAGCCAATAACGCGCAAACTACCGATTTCCCGCTATTGCTTGAGTTTGAGCGTGCCGAAGGTATCTACATGTACCATGGGAATCTCCGTTATCTGGATTTAATTTCTGGCATTGGCGTAAGCAACCTGGGTCATAGTAATCCGGTTGTCATCAATGCTATCAAAGACCAATTGGACAAATACATGCACCTGATGGTTTATGGCGAATACGTGCAAACGCCGCAGGTCCGCTTTGCTGAAAAACTGATTTCGCTATTGCCCGATAATCTAAACTCTGTTTATTTCGTCAATTCAGGCGCGGAAGCGGTTGAAGGAGCTTTGAAACTAGCTAAGCGTTATACCGGCCGGACTCAGGTTGTGGCCTGCCGCAACTCTTATCATGGGAGCACCCAAGGCGCTTTGAGTGTGATGGGCAATGAAGAATACAAACAAGCTTAC
>JAICXZ010000050.1 GCA_025934475.1 Mucilaginibacter sp.
CAATCATTCCTCGCCTTATCTGCAGATAAAAAACTCGATAAGCATTTCACCCTGTTTGGGAAGTTTAATAACCTGCTCAACACAGCCACTATAATCAAAACATATAACCTGACCACCGGCTACGATACCAATAAGGCTAGCGGGCTGCTCGGTATACGCTATAACTATTAATATTAAAAAATCAGTCATTATGAAAACAAGACAATTACGCTTAATTGCTTTCGCCGTTGCGGCAGCAGTTGCAATTACTTCCTGTTCAAAGAAGGAAAACACGAAAACAACGACCCCGGTAATTCCGCCTTCGCATCCTATTGCAGCGGGAAACATCAGCGGTTTTGTAAAAGGAACATTGCTAACGGGCTCTACCTACACAGTTACGGGTGACGTAACCGTAAAAGCAGGTGATACACTTGCGGCTCAGCCCGGTGCAATCGTGATCGTAAAAAACAATTCGCAATTTTCGATAAAAGGTGTTTTACAGCTTTTGGGATCGAAAGATAACCCGGTTTCTTTTAACTCCGATGCAAATACGCCCGGTACCTGGGGAGGTTTTCAATGCGATACTGCCCAGGCTGTAACTATTAAGTGGGCCAAAATATTAAACACAGGCGGGTTGGATCCTACTGCCTCGCCACGTAAAACCATATTTGTGAATTATGCGATTAAGGTTGATATCGAGGACTCCTGGATTTCGGGAGGAGAGGATGACATCGTGCGTTGCCAAAGCGGTGCAAAAGTTACTATTATCCGCAATACTTTCTGGTCAAACGGGAGCACAGATGGCGAATGTATAAACCTGAAATCTGGAGTTACCGGCGTTGTTGCATACAATGTGATATTCGGCCAGGCTGGTACTGCTGTTAAACTGGAAACCAGCGCAACAGTTCCAAATCCTCAAACAAGTGTAGACGTTTTCAACAACACCGCAGTTTCATGTGGCTGGAGAAGAGGCGCCGGCGAACCCGGCAGAGGTTTTTCGGCAGGATTAAATGCTAAAGCCAACGTTTACAACAACATTTATGTAAACAATTACGAAGGCCTGGAGATTTTTCCGGATGCTGATGTTGCTAACGTAAAACATGGCAACAACCTATACTATGCATCTGTAGACACTTACAACGACAATACAGTTACACCTGCTATACCAGTGAATATCCGCGCAAATTTCTTCCCGAATGATGGTGTGGGAGCTGCGGTTGCTTCAGAACTGGTTTCAACCGCTATTGGTAACAATGATCCTAAATTTGCGACGTTTGACGGAACAATAGTTGGCACAGCAACAGGACAGTCAAGCAGCAATGATTATCACCTGCAAAGCGGTTCACCTGCAATAGGCAAAGGAAATACTTCATTTACCTTACTTAACCCCTCCTTAACAGGTGGCGTTACTCCTGGTGCAGACATGGGTGCATATCCATCCGATGGGTCAGGCAATAAACACTAAATGTTTTCAGTATTCATACTCAAATTGGCAAAGTCCATTTAAAAAACCAATACGATGAAAACATTTAAAAACGTACTTAAACTAATCTCATTTACCTTACTTCCTTTGTGCAGCTTTGCGCAGAGCCCGACTTACGTAGCCGAAAAAACCATCGCCCTTACCGGCAACGGCGGTTATGATTATGCGTTTATTGACCAGGATGCTCGTGTGTTATACGCTTCCCATGGTACAGCTGTGAATGTAGTAGATCTGCAAACTGAAAAACAAGTTGCCGTTATCAGCGGCATGAAAGGTGTTCATGGCATAGCTGTTGTAAAGGACTTGAACCGGGGCTTTATCAGCGATGGCAAAGGCAGCGCAGTGATTGCGTTTGACACCAAAACATTTAAGACGATCAAAGTAATACCGGTAACCGGAAAAGATGCCGATGGTATTATTTACGATCCTTTTTCAAAAAAAGTATTTGTTTTTGGCGGCGATGACCACGCAGCAATGGTTGTTGACCCACAAGAATTAAAGCAGGTTAGCAATGTGGACCTGGGTGGGGCACCTGAGTTTGCTGTATCCGACGGAAATGGCCTGATATACAATAACCTGGAAGATAAAAGCAGCCTGAATGTGATCGACGCAAAAACTTTAAAAGTGATCAAAAACTATCCGTTAAGCCCATGCGGTGGCCCAACCGGTTTGGCTATCGATAAAGATAACCAGCGCCTGTTTACCGTGTGCCGCGAAAACAAAGGCATGAGTGTTATCGACATAGCGACAGGTAAGGTTGTTCAAACCCTGCCAATAGGCGCCGGCGTCGATGCGGTGATCTATGATCCGGCTAACAAATTGGTGGTAGCCTCAAACGGTGACGGAACTGCAACGATCTTTAAGCAAAACTCGCCGGATAGTTATACGCTGAGCCAGACATTGAAAACACAGAACCGTGCCAAAACGATGGCGATGGATATGTCGACTCACAAACTTTATTTTCCGGTTGTAGATTTTCAGCCCGGCACCAGGACACCTATACCGGACAGCTTTAAGCTATTGGTTTATAAGCCAAACTAATTTATGAAACGCAGAGATTTTGTAAAAAACACAACACTGACTATCGGGGCATCATTATTGGCCCCGATAGTTATTTTGGGGGAAGCCTCTTCAATTGTAACTCACTTAAAAAGTGAGGATATCACCCTTCTGCCTAAGTTAAAGAACGATTATACAGTCCATTTTATGGCAATAGGCGATTGGGGCCGTAACGGTGAATATGATCAGTTGGAGGTGGCTAAACAAATGGGTATCTGGGGCACGGATCATCCGAATGATTTTGTGATATCGAACGGTGACAACTTTTATCCAAAAGGCGTCGTGAGCGAATTTGATCCCCTGTTTCATTACTCGTTCGAAAACATTTACACGGCTCATTCCCTGCAATGCGACTGGTACCCGGTTTTGGGCAATCATGATTACCATTCTGATGTTGACGCACAAATACGTTATAGTAAGATAAGCCAGCGCTGGCATATGCCCGCACGATATTATTCGAAGGAGTTTAACCTGACCAAGGCCAAAGGCAACGAAGACGAACCTTCAAAAACCGGGGAAAAAGAGAAATCAAAGGGTAAAGAAAAGGCTCTGCTGGTGATGATGGATACCGATCCTTTTTTACATGAGTCGATGGCTGAGTATGTGGAAAAACAAATGCAATGGCTGAATGAAACCCTGGCAGAGGCTGATGAGAATGTGAAATGGAAGATTGTGGTTGGGCACCACCCTTTTTATACGGTGGGTCCGCGGATAAATAATTATGATACGCTAACCATGAGGAAAGCGCTCACGCAAACTTTTGAGGATCATAAGGTAGATATCTACCTGTCAGGGCACGAGCATTCGCTACAGCATATCAAACCGAATGGCTATACACATCAGTTTATTTCGGGTGCTGGTTCTGAACTTACAAGCGTTACAGCGGGCGTTCCGAATTGCAAATTCCAGGCTTCAGAACATGGCTTTATGTATTTTGCCATGGATGCCAAACGGTTAAACGTGAGGGCTATTAATCTCAAAGGCGATGTGCTCTATCAAACCGAGCTTACCAAATCAGCATGAAGGCATAGCGGCTTTGCCATAAAAGATCATACCTTTATGCAAAATTTAGCTTAGCTGATGAAAATAGCGCTCTTTCCCGGCTCGTTCGACCCGGTAACCAAAGCACACGTCGATATCATCAAACGTTCGGTTGGCCTTTTTGATAAATTTTATATCGGTATTGGCGACAACAGCTCGAAGAAAGGGTTGCTTACCGTGGCGCAACGCGAGAATATGTTAAGGGCCGTTTTCTCTGATGATCCCAAAATCCATATCGTCTCCTACGACGGGCTCACCATCAACTTTGCACGGAGTATCGGTGCAGCTCATATGATCAGGGGTATTCGTACGGTTTCCGACTTTGAATATGAGAAGGCCATTGCTCAAATGAACCATGCGCTGGCGCCCGAAATTGAAAGTATTTTTATCGTAAGCAAGCCGGGCTATTCATCCATCAGCTCCACTATCGTACGAGAAATACTGCGTCACAACGGGGACGTGAGCCAGTTTGTGCCTAAAGAGGCGCTGCAGTTTCTGTAATAAGATCGAGCTTGATCAGCACATCCATAATTGACGGGAATGTGTTCTTAATGATCGGTCCCGTTTGCTCGGGTTTAAACCACAGCACTTTAGTAATGCCTTCGTCACGCTGTGGTTTCAATTTGCCTTCGCCAGAGTAGCTCATGGCATACCAGTGGGTCCTTTTCAGCACAACCTCCCCCCTTGATATGTAGGTGTGATACGTCATGCATATCTTACGTCCAATCCCGGCTACTTTTATGCCGCACTCCTCCTCAACTTCCCGAATGGCACCCATTTTTTTCTTCTCGCCTTTTTCGAGTTTGCCTTTAGGCAGATCCCACTTTTTATTACGATAGATAAATAAAAAATCACCGGCCTGATTTTCTACTACTCCTCCTGCTGCTTCAATTACGGTGATACTTTTCATCACCTTTTTTATGTAGTCTTTGGCATCGTGGGTCAGAATATAATAGAGTCGCGGCCCTGGTTGGCCGTTAAACTGATTAAAAAACGATCTCAGGTCAAAAGTTTGAGCGTCAATCCTTTGATAACGTTCCACCCTTTTGGGCACGGCCTGGGTAACCAGGATGACTTTTTCGTTAATATAAATTCTGTACTTTTGAGCCATGTTTAATAAAAATGAGATCGAACAGCAAGTGGCCGAGTTCCTCCTGCAAATTAAAGCAATTAAATTGCAACCTGACAACCCTTTTACCTGGGCATCAGGGTGGAAATCGCCGATCTATTGTGATAACCGCGTTACGTTGTCGCATCCCACTATCCGTACCTATATCAGGCAAAAACTATCACTAATTATCCAGGAAGAATTTGGCGCTGTTGGCTGTATAGCAGGCGTAGCTACTGCCGGGATACCACAGGGTGCGTTAGTTGCTCAGGAATTAGGTTTGCCGTTTATCTATGTACGCTCCAAACCAAAAGATCACGGCACAGGCAGCATGATCGAGGGTGAGTTAACACCTGGCCAGCGTGTTGTGGTGATTGAGGACCTGATCTCAACGGGGAAAAGCAGTCTGCAAGCAGTAGATGCCCTGCGGAACGCCGGTTACCAGGTAGCCGGACTTGCAGCTATATTCAGCTATGGTTTTGATGTAGCGACAGAGAATTTCAAACAAGCGGGCTGCAAATTCTTCACTTTATCCAACTACAATGCATTACTAAAATACGCCGAGCAGCATCAGTACATTTCTTCTGAGCATGTCGACGTATTAAAAAAATGGCGTGTATCTCCCGAAACCTGGGGGCAATAATCAGAACTCTTTTCTAACGCTGAGGTGTAGTACTACTGCGGCAATGTTGATAATAAGCAGGGCTGTAATCAGGAATATCATAATGTTATTTTAATTAGGTGGTGATATTCCTAAGGCAAATGCCGTTCCAAAACCTTAAAATCAGTTATTTAGCGATATTTTAATATTTCGAACCATATATTATTTATTCGTTGAGCAACGCTTTCCCCAACGGGATAAACGGTTGAGGAATTGTTGAATCAACTGCCGTTTATCTCTGTCGACGGGTTGAAAAAATCCGCAAAAAATTCGTTAGTAAAACACTCCCCAAAGTATATTTACTTCTCTGCCGGATCACACCAACGATCCGGCGCAGAACAACACCAATTATCACCGATATTTTTTCTCTGACCACATGAAAAAAAACACCGGAAGAAGGGATTTTTTAAAAAATGTTGCCCTTGGCAGCGCTGTGGCTTTAGCCCCTGTACACCTTTCAAATATTGTTGACGAACCGGGTAAACCCGGCTCAAATTTGAGCGAGCCGACCAAACGAGCCTACAATGGCGCTTATACCGGCGAGCACCTGAACCGGATAGCCATGCCAATTGGTGGTATCGGCGCCGGGATGTTTTGCCTGGAAGGCACCGGCTCCATAGCCCAGGTATCGGTACGCAACCGGCCCGAGATGTTTAACGATCCGGGAATATTTGCGGCAATCGCGGTAAAAGGTATCGCCAATGGCGCTAAATTATTGGAGGGACCTGTACCCAACTGGAAAAAATTTGGCCTGCATGATGCCGGTAATGGATTGAGTGGTTCAACCACGGGTTTACCACATTTTCATTCTGCAAGTTTTAAGACCGAATTCCCTTTTGGGCATATCGAACTAACGGATAAAGATCTTCCCCTTGATGTGAAGATCACCGGTTGGAGTCCATTTATCCCAACAGATGAAGATAATTCGAGCTTACCCGGTGGCGCGATAGAATATACATTCACGAATACCGGCAAGGCGGAAATTGACGCCGTATTCTCGTTCAACTCGAAAAACTTTCTCCGGGTTGATGATGGCAAAAATGCTATTCGGGAAACCAGGGGTGGCTTCATATTATTTGAGGCCGGCACTAAAGAGAAACCGTATCCTTCGGAGTTCGCTGTATTGACGGAAGATGACAAATGTGTTGTGGACCATTGCTGGTTCCGTGGTGGCTGGTGGGATCCGCTGACGATGGCCTGGAATGCTGTAAAAAATGTAGAAGCGAAACAAAACCCGCCCGTACCCAATGATGCTCCGGGCGCCAGCATTTACGTCCCCTTCAACCTTCCTCCTGGCAAAAAGAAGACCATCCGGTTAATAATGTGCTGGTACACACCTGATTCGGAACTAACTTTTGGCCAGATGGGACGTCGGAAAGATTGTGACCCGTCAAGTGGATGCTGCAATACACCTGCCGATCTGCAATTAGACAAATATGATAAGCATTTTGACGGGAAATTTTATAAACCCTGGTATAGCAGCCGGTTCGAAAACATTAATGCCGTTATCGATTACTGGAAAAGCAATTATAACGAGCTCAGGAAGAAGACCGAGATTTTCAGCAAAGCATTTTACAACACAACGCTGCCGCCCGAGGCAATAGAAGCAGTTGCCTGCAATCTGTCTATTTTAAAATCGCCCACGGTGATGCGCCAGTATGATGGCCGCTTATGGAGCTTTGAAGGCTGCGGCTATGATTCGGGTTGCTGCCACGGCTCATGTACTCATGTGTGGAATTATGCCCAGGCCATTTCTCACCTGTTCCCTGCGCTTGAACGCAGCCTGCGCCATACCGAGTTTTGTGAGAGCCAGGACGAAAAAGGGCACCAGAATTTTAGGTCAAATCTGCCTATCGGTCCTACCACGCACGATTTTCATGCAGCAGCCGATGGTCAGTTAGGCGGCATCATGAAGGTTTACCGTGAATGGAGGATACATGGCGATGATAACTGGATCCAGAAAATGTATCCGATGGTGAAAGCCAGTCTCGATTATTGCATCCACACCTGGGATCCGCGCAATAAAGGCGTGATTGAGGAGCCCCACCACAATACCTACGATATCGAATTCTGGGGACCAGATGGCATGCACACCAGTTTTTACATTGGCTCTCTCACAGCGTTTATCCTGATGAGCGAGCATTTGGGAAAAGATGCATCAACCTACAGAGATTTGCAATCAAAGGCCCGCAAAGCGCTTGAACACGACTTATACGATGGGGAGTATTTTATCCAGAAAATTACCGTTGAGGGCCTGAACGCACAAAATCCGGCAACGGCCAAATCCTATGGCGGTGACTATTCGGACGAGGCCAAAAAATTACTATTGAAAGAAGGGCCGAAATATCAGTACGGTAAAGGTTGTTTATCCGACGGTATCCTCGGCGCATGGATTGCCCGGATGTGTATGGTGCCCGAATCGATAAACAGCGACTACATTAAAAGTCATTTACGATCAATATTCAAATACAATTTCAAAAGCGATTTAAGCGAGCATGCTAATCCGCAGCGTCCCTCCTACGCACTGGGTAACGAGGCTGGACTTTTGCTGTGTACCTGGCCCAAAGGTGGCAAGCTGTCTCTCCCATTTGTTTATAGTGACGAAGTTTGGACCGGCATTGAACACCAGGTAGCATCGCACCTGATACTGACAGGTAATGTAGCTGAGGGACTAACCGTTCTCCGCGCCTCGCGCGACAGGTACGATGGCCGTATCCGAAATCCGTTCAACGAATATGAATGTGGGCATTGGTATGCCAGAGCTATGTCGAGTTACGGATATATCCAGGCGCTTACTGGTGTGCAATACGATGCCGTGACCAAAAGTTTACATATCGATTCTAAAGTGGGCAATTTTATCAGTTTTCTGTCAACCGATACCGGGTTTGGTAATGTCAGTCTTAAAGATGGTCGCCCTGCCTTGCATGTGCCATACGGCCAAATCGACGTCAAAAAAGTTTATGTTTCGGGGAAGGAAACCACGCTATGAAAGTTGAAAACAATAAAATGGTGGCACTGCGTTATTCCATCAAAACCCATAACGGCGGTATTATGGCCGACATTATGAACGAACAACCCTTTAGGTATGTAGTCGGCAGCGGCGGCATTTTACCGGCACTCGAGCAAAATATTCACGGTCTTGAGCCTGGCGAGCAAAAATCGTTTGTTTTGTTAAAGGCCGAACAACCGGGGCTTTTTGAAGACTTGTACGTGGATGTCATTATCGACGACGTAAGCGACGATGTTCCCGAAAAAGCTGTAATATCCACTGATTCAAGCTGCAGCGGCGATGATTGCTGTTGCTAAACTTTGTCATTTTTGACGCCGAGCCTAAAAGTCCGGCCAAATAAGCGTACCTTTGCGCCAAATTTAGAGGTACAGCATGATTACGGTCTCCAATCTTTCGCTTCGCTACGGAAAACGCACACTGTTTGAAGAAGTTAACTTAAAATTCACCCAGGGCAATTGCTATGGAATTATCGGCGCCAACGGTGCTGGTAAGTCCACTTTCCTGAAGATACTTTCGGGCGAGGTTGATCAAACAACCGGCTCAGTGAGCTTCACTCCCGGCGAGCGTATGGCCGTTTTGAAGCAGAACCACTACGAGTTTGATGAGTTTACCGTTATCGAAACTGTGATGATGGGCCACAAGGAATTGTATGCTATCATGAAGGAGAAAGATGCCATTTACCTTAAAGAAGATTTCACCGATGCCGATGGCGAACGCGCAGGCGAACTGGAAAATCTTTTTGCGGAAATGGACGGCTGGAACGCTGAAAACAATGCAGCTACAATGCTGAGTAATTTGGGTATTAAAGAAGAATTTCACTATAAACAACTGAAAGAACTTGACGGTAACCAAAAAGTACGTGTGTTATTGGCACAGGCCCTGTTTGGCAACCCGGACATTCTCTTGCTCGACGAGCCTACCAACGACCTGGATATCCATACCATCGGCTGGTTGGAAGATTTCCTGGCAGGATATGAAGCAACCGTGCTGGTAGTATCGCACGACAGGCACTTCCTCGACTCGGTATGTACGCACGTAGTGGATATCGACTTCGGTAAGATGACCATATACACCGGTAATTACAGCTTCTGGTACGAATCGAGCCAGTTGGCGCTTCGTCAGCGTGCTGACCAGAATAAGAAGATGGAAGATAAGGTTAAAGAATTGCAGGAGTTTATCCGCCGCTTTAGCGCCAATGCTTCCAAATCGAAACAGGCCACGAGTCGTAAAAAAGCTTTGGATAAGATCAATTTGGAGGAGATAAAACCTTCAAACCGTAAATACCCTGCTATCCTGTTCAATAACCTCGGCCGTGAGGCGGGCGACCAGATTTTGCAGATTGAGAAGCTGGAGAAAAAGATGGGTGATGAAATCCTGTTCAGCGATATTAACCTGATGGTAAACAAAGGCGACAAGATTGCTGTGTTGTCGCAGAACAGTTTGGCCACTACCGCCTTCTACAATATCCTGATGGGCCGCGATAAAGACTTTAAAGGCAACTTTAAATGGGGCGTTACGATCAACCCGGCTGATATGCCAATTGAAAACGCCGAATACTTCGCAGGCAAAGACGAAAACCTGATCGACTGGCTGCGCGAATACTCACCCGGCGACAAGGACGACCAGTTTATCCGCGGCTTCCTGGGCCGTATGCTTTTCTCGGGCGAGGAAGTGATGAAAAAAGCCACTGTACTTTCCGGCGGTGAGAAGATGCGCTGCATGTTCAGCCGCATGA
>JAICXZ010000724.1 GCA_025934475.1 Mucilaginibacter sp.
GGAAACACCTTAGTCAATTGCTCTTCTTGCACATCTGTAATATTCTTATTCTGATCATAAATAATAGCCGGAGTAATCAATCCTTTATAATTAGGGCTAAATGGTTTGATGCTGAAAGCACCTAAATTCAGCCCTTTGTTAGGTTGCTCATCCCAAACCAGGTAAAAACCTTCAGGGCCGTCGGTAATGTTCACCACTTCATCCTCGTCAACAAACTCAATGCGTTCCGACTGGCCGGGTTTGATCTCAGTAAAGCCCGCTGTAGGAGTGAGACTGAACAGGTCGCCGTTGATTTGATTAATCTCAGCATTATTCGTTGGCGTTTGTTTTAAAATACCTCGAGCCGAGTTGAAGTATATCTTCCATCCCGAAGCGGGCAAGGATGTTTTACCATGATTGGTCAATGTAATGGCGTTAAGTGCCTGCCCGGATTTTGGCGTATCGTTTTTTATGGGTTCCCAGGTAACACTCAGGTCGCGGGGATTAAAATTAGGCACGGTAGCAAAAGCCGCAGTGCCGATGCAGCAGATCAGCATAGCGAGGAGGAATTGGCGCATGGTTATAATCAGGTTTTATGGTACTTGTGAACCGTAAATATATACTTTTTTAAAAATTTTAAAAAGTATTGACTAGGATTTTTAGGATTGGAGGATTGCAGGATGCAAACGGGTTATTTGTCTGAACCAGGATTAAACGATTATAAGATTCAAGCGGCTTATTTGTCTGAACTATGATTGGGATGATTAAATGAAGAACTATGATGCAGCGTCTTTGTGTTGATTTAAAAGTCTGCCGTTTCCTTTGATGAGACCGTCACGATCTTATCATCCTCCAATCCTAAAAATCCTAGTTAAATTTCACCCACCCATTTCCCTCATATCCAAAAATAAATTGTTTTGGACTGATGATCTCGGCAAGTATTTCGATAGAATCCACAATGCGCGGGCCCGGGCGATTGAAGTATTGGTTGCCATCAGCTATGTAGATGCGGTTGTTTTTGACGGCTTTAAGATCGGCGAAGCCGTGTTGCTGTAATAGCAGATGCATTTCCTTCATGGTGCGTTCGATAGAAAAGCCGCAAGGCATAACGATAATGATATCGGGATCAGCTTCCTTTATATCGGTCCATTGCACAAAGGGAGAGTGTTTGCCTACTTCGGCGAGAATTGGTGTTCCGCCTGCAATTTCAACAAGTTCAGGCACCCAATTACCAGAAACCATAATAGGCTCCAACCACTCAATGCAAGCCACCGTTGGTTTGGTATCAATGAATTTGAGCTTATGCCTGATGATATCGATGCGCTCCTGCAAATCTTCCAACAGCTGATCGCCTTTTTCAGGAGTGCCCAATGCAAATGCTATGAGTTTGATGTCGCCTAAAACGTCGTGCAAACTGTTGGGTTGCAGAGAAATAATTTCTACCGGTTTGTCGAGGTAATCTTTCAATGCGGCTTCAACGTCCCCCAGAGAGACCGCACAAACATCACATTGCGCCTGGGTAATTACCACATCCGGCGCCAGTTCTCTGATCTTTTCGCGGTTTACCGTATAAATCGACAGCGCATCGTAAAGCAATTCCTTCACCTTTTTGTCTATATCCGCACTACTCAAATTATCCGGAATATTAGCCTCCGAACAAACCGGCAATTGCTTTACCAATTCCGGGAAATCGCACTCATGCGAGCGGCCAACCAGATCCTCTTCCAAACCTAAAGCACAAACAATTTCGGTAGCAGCGGGTAACAGAGTGATGATGCGTTGAGACATTTTTAGATGTGCAGATTTCAGATGTGCAAATGTATTAGTTTGGTTGTAAAAGTTGTAGGGGTTATAAATGTTAACATCTTCAACTACTATAACTATTATAACTTTTACAACTAAATAAAACTAATTTAGGCCAATGATATTTCTCACATTCTTCATCGGCCTTATCGCCAATTTTGTTGGATATATTCCGCCGGGAAATATCAATCTTTCGGTGGTGCAGCTTACCATCAATCGTGGGATTAAGGAGGCGCTTTATTTTATTATCGCGTTCTCTTGCGTCGAGTTCTTTTTTACTTATTTCATCATGAATGCCGCCGATTGGCTGTCGGCACAGGTACACCTGGACACGGCGATCGACTGGGTAATGGTGGGACTGTTCGGCACGCTTGGTTATATCACCTGGATGCATCGGAAAAAGGCTCCGAAGCAAAAGAACAATTCGAAACGCGATAGTATTACTTATGGCATTTTGCTAGGTTTTTTGAATCCGATGCAGGTGCCGTTCTGGCTTATCACAGGTTCCTATCTTATTACACATGAATGGATCGAAACAGGCAGATGGGAGTTGGCTCTGTTTAGTGTAGGTTCGGCCGCTGGCGCGTTCCTATGTCTTTTTATTTATGCCAAATCAGCAAAATACATTAAGGAGAAACTAGACCTGAGTACCCAGGTAATTAATACTTCAATTGCTATCCTGTTTTATGCTTTTGCTGCTTATCACATCGTTAAGCAGGTTTATATTCACTTTTTCCGTCATTGATCAGTTGCCCAAAAGCTTCTGCACGGCAATCTTATCCTTACCTAATTGATTGGTAAGTTCTTCGAGCGAACTGAGTTTCATATCGTCGCGAACAAAATGCAATAGCTCCATTCTGATCGGTTGAGTATAGATATCGCGGTTAAAGTCGAAAA